>JAOTYM010000027.1 GCA_029861845.1 Gammaproteobacteria bacterium
ATGAGCTCGGTGCCGATCTGTTTGAATATCTTCTTTACCTTATCAAGGTCGGTGTCATAGGTCACCCGAAACGCAAGCTTCATAATGGCCCAATCTCGACTGTAATTGGTGAGATGCTGAATTTCACCGAAGGGGACCGTATGCAGTGGCCCGCGGTGGTGCCGCAACACCAATGAGCGTACGTTGATCTTCTCGACTCGGCCTTTGACGCTGCCGATATCGACGTATTCATCGAGCCGGAAGGCGTCATCGATGAGAAAAAACACGCCGGATACGATATCGCGCACCAAGGTCTGGGCACCAAAGCCAATAGCCAGACCAACCACGCCCGCGCCAGCAATCAGCGGGCCAATATTCATGCCGAGCGATGACAACACGATCATCACCACCATGACGACGATGGTGGCCTGTAGGAAGCGCCGGAACAGCGGTAGAAGTGTCTTAACACGCGAGCCAGCCCCGCCACCTTCCGCGCCGCTCTCTTGTCCCGCCTCTTCGCCTGCCTCGGGGGCCAGGCGTCGGTCGATGGCTGCTTTGGCGATCTGCCAACCAACGTAGGCGATAAGTAAAGTAAGGCCGATATCCAGGACGGTTCGGGTCGCCCTGGCACCTATTCCAGTTTCGGCCATGGAGAAAATATTTATGCCCCAAAGTCTCACTAGCACGACAAGAGCGATTAGTACTAAAACAAAACGCAAACCACGTCGCAGGATCGGCTCATACGCGTTCTGCGATTCGGTCGCACCAGCGACCCGTTGTCGGGTGGCAAAGAAGCCGGCCAATGCCCGCCCCATAGCAGCATCGACCAGTGGCACGGCGACTGCGATCAACAAACTAGCAACCCCAACCGCAACCCCCACGCGCTGACCGGCAAGGTTAGCAATAGTGACGAACCCGGCCACACCAATGACATAGGCGATCGCGAGTAGGTGCCAGATGTCGGCGAATATGCGTTGCGCTTGATTCGTGACCGATGCGGCGTCACCGCCACGGATCAAACCGGCAACACCGTGGCGGCCTTTCCAAATCATCACGATCAAGGTTGTCACGACAACCACCCTTACCATCAGCAGCAGTAGCTGGTGCAGACTTTCATCCAGGCCCAGGAGCTGCATCAGGCCACAAGTCAAAAAACCGAACGACGCCAGGATGGCAAACCACAATATACAGTTGTGCACATAGCCGGCACTGGCGTCGTCGAGTGGTATCAGCCGTAATGCGGGGGCAGCGGGCGCCAAGAGGAATCGGGACACTAGGGCGCTGAGCCGAACAATCATCACTGCCGCGAGGTAAGTGGTGACGGCGATGCGCGTGGGTTCATGGCCTTGCCACATGATGAAGAAAACCCCTATCGCCGCTAGCGCAAATACGGTTATGGCCAGCAGATCCAAGAGCACACGCAGGCACAGATAGCCAAATCTGGTGAGTACCTGTTCCGTCTCGACTTGCTCAAACTGCTGGCGCACGCGTGCCGTGGCACGACGAAATAACCACTCGGCGGCGGCACCGAGCGCGAACATCACGGCCATGCCGAGCACAACCCAGAAGAGATGGTGCTTACCCCGGCCTACCGTGAGTTTCTCGACCGCAAAGGGAAAAACCGTGGGAAGATTCTTTAACTCGGCTAAAGTATGGCGCAAATTCTCGCGAATCAGCTGTCCCTTGGATTGCATATCTCCCAGAAAGTGAGCCGTCATGCTCATCTCGTCGTCGGCCCCGGCGATCGCGACCTTGTCCAATTGGTGGATCAGTAGCTGACGAACTTGGCCGTCGCTAAGTCGCGCCAATAACGCCATACGTTCCTCAGGGGTCAGCTTGCCCGCCAGTACCGTCAGTTCAGTATCACTTAGTCCTTGCGCTGTGGCCTTGTCGGCGCCAGGGGATTCTGTTACTTCTGCTGCAATTGCGTATGGGCAGCTGCCGCCGGCCAGCCAAATGGCGAACACGGCGCTCAGAATCTTAAGTGAGTGAGTGTGCAGGTAGCGCATACCAGCCCCTTTGTGTGAACTATCTACATATAATGCAGTTGTCGCCATGGGAACGATATCATAGGTACTACATACGCCAGAAGCAGCAAGCATTTCAGGCGGGGCTATCGAGCGATATAGGGCATGAATACATCATTGGTACAGGCGCGTGGTCTTACAAAGATCTACCGCGAAGGTGAACAGCAGCGCGTCGTGTTCCGCGATCTGGATGCTGAGATAGGGCGCAATGAATTCATTGCGCTCCTCGGTCGCAGTGGATCTGGGAAATCTACGCTGCTTAACATAATAAGTGGTATCGATCTAGCCACCGCCGGCGAGGTGCATGTCGACGGGGCATCTTTGGGTAGTTTGTCTGAAACGGCGCGTACCCTGTTCCGGCGTCAGCACATCGGCTTCGTATTTCAGTTTTTTAACCTTATTCCCACCCTCACGGTTGAAGAGAACCTGTTATTGCCGCTAGAGCTGAATGGCAGGCTCGACGCGGCCGCGCGTACGTTTGCTCAGGATCTATTAGAAGAAGTCGGCCTGGCAGATCGGGTTGCTAGTTTTCCCGATCGACTGTCGGGGGGTGAGCAGCAGCGGGTCGCCATCGCGCGCGCATTAGTCCACAAGCCGTCGCTAGTACTCGCCGATGAGCCTACCGGTAATTTGGATACGGATACGGGGCGAGAGGTCTTGGCGTTGCTTGCACGTATGCACCGGGCAAGCGGTACGACACTAATAATGGCGACGCACAGTCGAGATGCGGTAAATCTAGCCGACCGCGTACTCACGTTCGACAACGGCCGCCTTTGCTCATCTTTTAACCGACATACGGATCCGCGATGATACTTCGGCGTGCTAGCCTACGCTATCTATCACGACATCCGTGGGTAGTCGGCCTATCGGTGTTAGGGGTGGCACTCGGTGTCGCGGTTGTCGTCGCCATCGACCTCGCCAACGAGAGTGCACGCCGTGCGTTTAGTCTTTCGGTACAAACACTGACTGGCCAGGCGACCCATCAAGTGGTAGGTGGGCCGCAGGGCTTGTCAGAGGTGACTTATCGGCGATTGCGTATCGATGCGCAGGTACGCACCTCTGCCCCGGTGATAGAAGGCCATGCCCGATCACCGGACTTTGTCGGTCACACGTTTACCCTGCTTGGCATCGATCCGTTTGCCGAAGCAGGATTTCGACCCCATGTCAGTCGTGATCGGAATACGCCGGGTCTAACGCGACTGTTGTCGGAGCCGGCAACCGGTCTCATAACCCGCAGTACCGCGAATCGATTGGGCCTCAAGGCGGGTGATACGCTCAGGTTGCGGATTGGAACCATTCATCATTCGCTAGTCATCGTTGGGCTGATAGCGCCTGCAGATAGTGTCACGCAACAGGGCCTTGCCTCAGTGATCGTTACCGACATTGCCACGGCACAAGAGCTGTTGGGTATGCAGGGGCGACTCAGCCGGATTGATCTCATCATTGCCGACGGCGACGCCGAACTCACACGGCGAATTCAGCGCATGTTGCCGAAGGATGCGACGATTATCGGTTCTGGACGCCGATCGCAAGCACTGAACCAAATGACACGTGGATTCAGGGTCAATCTCACCGCGCTGAGCCTTCTCGCATTGCTAGTTGGCATGTTCCTGATCTACAACATCATGACGTTTTCCGTGGTCCAACGCCGTGAGCTTGTCGGCACGTTACGTGCTTTGGGGGTGACCCGTCCGCAGATCTTTCGCCAAGTCATTGCGGAAGCGCTGTTGATTGGTGGTATCGGTACCGTGTGCGGCATCGCGCTTGGCATTGCTTTGGGTGACGGCCTAGTAGAGCGGGTGGTGCGAACCATCAATGATCTGTACTTCGTCGTATCGGTAAGCGAGTTGACGATTACGCCACTGTCGTTGCTTAAGGGCGCGGCTGTCGGTATCGGTGCCACCCTATTAGCGGCATTGGCGCCGGCTTGGGAGGCCACGGGCGCACCGGTGAGCACCGTATTACAGCGCTCGGCCGTCGAAATTCGCGTCACTCGACGCGCCCCCCGAGTTGCCTTGGTCGGCCTTGTCCTCGTTGTATTAGGTATCGGGCTGCTGGCTATGCCGAGCCACAGCCTCGTGCTTGGTTTCAGCGCCCTATTTGTATTGGTGGCGGGCTTCGTGCTCGTCATTCCCATCGTAACCGTGTGGCTCATGCGAGGACTCAAACCTATTATGGGCACGCTATTTGGTTTGCTGGGGCGTTTGGCAACGCGCAGTGTGGCGGCAACTTTGAGCCGCACCAGCGTCGCCATCGCCGCCCTCGCCGTTGCGATCTCAGCCACGGTCGGGGTTGGCATTATGATCGATAGTTTTCGTCAATCATTCCTCGACTGGCTGAGCGCGAGCTTGCGGGCGGATATCTACGTCGCCGCCCCGGTCGCACAAACCGGGCCGAGCGCGGCGACATTAGATAAACGTTTTATTGAACAGGTGTCTGTATTACCACAAGTGGCGGCCATAAGCAGCGGTCGGCGTGTCCGCTTGGATGGCCCTAAGGGAGTTCAACAGTTGCTGGTCTCGCAGGTAGATCGAGAACAGTTTCAGCTGTATCAGTTGAAGCACGGGAATACGGACGAGGCGTGGCAGGCCTTCGAAAACGACGACGCGGTACTGGTGTCTGAACCCTATGCCTATCGCCACGCTGTCGCTTTGGGCGACACCATCTCGCTCCGTACGGGCCAGGGCGAGCGCCGGTTTACCATCGCCGGTATCTATTATGACTACGGTTCCGACGAGGGCAGGGTGAGCATCAGTCGCAATACCTACAATCGCTATTGGAATGACCGCAAGATTACCTTCATTAGGATATACGCCCAGCCGGGAGTCAACGTTGATGCATTAATAGAAAAACTACGCAACGTGGCGGGCGAGCATGACCTCTTTATTCGCTCAAACCAAGCCCTGCGTGAGGCCTCGATCCAAGTCTTCGATCGGACGTTCGCGATTACGAATATCTTGCGGCTATTGGCCACAATTGTCGCCTTTGTAGGTGTGCTAAGCGCACTGACCGCCTTGCAGCTCGAGCGTGCACGCGAGCTCGCCGTGTTGCGCGCCAACGGCCTCACGCCGCGCCAAGTATGGCAACTAGTGACGGTGGAAACGGGCTTAATGGGATTTTGTTCGGGACTGTTGGCCTTGCCGTTGGGCATCGGCATGGCGCTCGCCTTAACCCTAGTTATTAATCGTCGTTCCTTCGGCTGGAGCCTGGAAACCTCTATTGACCCTGCTGTACTCATATACGGATTATCTTTGGCGGTGGTGGCGGCGCTGTTGGCCGGCCTTTATCCCGCATTCAAAATGTCACGCACGTCACCAGCGCTGGCGCTGCGGGGAGAATGAGTGCGGCACGAATGCGCTCACAATAAGATTTAGGAGGTAAATGATGAAACTCTATATACCGCCGGTCGAGAAAGGGTTGTGGGTCATGACGCTGATCTGTTTCACCGCTATTTGCACATCGGGAACATCGGTGTGGGCGGGCGAGGGCGGCTGGTACCCGAAGGGCGATGTGTTCACCCGACTCGTCGCCGATCCGAAAGAACCGCAGAATTTCATGGTTGTAGCCGATCTGGAACCGTTCGAGGATGCCGACCGCGTTTCGGCCTGGTTCGTAGGAATCGGCGAGAGCTTCGGGCTTTATCGGCGCTCGAGCCAGGGTAAGGATGACGGCTGGCAGGTGAGTGTTTTTGCCGCCGCATTTTCCCAATTCAATCTGGACGGGCCATCTAACGATCTTATTAATACAGACTACCAGGTCGGGGTGCCGTTCAGCTTTCGGCGTGGACCATTTTCCCTGCGGGCGCGGTTCTTTCACCAGAGCTCTCATCTCGGGGACGAACTGCTGCTCGGCCCTAATCCACCGCAGCGCATCAACCTCAGCTTCGAGGCCATCGATGTTTTGTTCGCTTTTAAGTGGAACGGCTGGCGACCCTATGCCGGGGGTGCCTATGCGGTGCATGTCGATCCGCGTGAACTCGAACGCGGGCTATACCAAGCCGGTATCGATTATCGACACGCGAAGGGGTGGTTAGGCGGCATCGACGTCAAATGGTTGGAGCAACGGAACTGGGGACCAGGCTCGAGCGCGATGGTTGGTTATCGGTTCGGCCCCAATAGGGGCCCAGAGGGGCGCGCCATGAGTGCACGACTGGTTTACTACGATGGCGTTTCACCATTCGGTCAGTTCTTTGTGCAGGATATCTCTTATTGGGGCGCCGGCGTTTGGTTTCAGTTCTAGTCGCTCGCGCCGCCACTAAGCCCGAAACCGACATTCTTCCAGACGTCATACTCTACCGCGGTTTGGGAATCTAGCAGCTGGCCATCGTCGTCATCTGCCTTAATCGAAGAATACTCAGTGGCAGCGGAGCGCTAGAAATACGCCTTAGCATAGATTTGAAATCCCTCGTAGGTCATGTCGAAGCTGCCGCTGTCGCCTTTGTCGTCTGAATCCAAGTCGAAATCCATCGTATTGAAGCCGCCGCCGAACCCGACGTTTTTAAAGGTGTTGTGCTCGATGCCGATCCGTGTATCCAGCAATCGACCGTCAATATCATCAGCCTCGATGCCAAACCACTCGCTGCTAGCGGTGAACACCCACTCGGGAGTAAATCGATAGGCGACACGCGCCCCGATCACTGGCAGCGGCGCGGTTTCGTCGCCCTCGTCGAAGTCCCCCGTCGTTGAATCGGTCAGGCGCGCCCGTATGTCCATGACATGAAAGCCGCCCGTAATACCGACGTCGAGCTTTGGGTTTCGAACAAACGAGTAGGTGTAGGCCAATTTGGTAATATCTAGTTCCCACTGTGTGCGAAGCGGGGTCCCCGCGGTAAAGGTTTCATCGCCCCAATTAATGGTAAGGGTTACGGGCCTGTTGGCGTCGCGATCGATCGTAAAGAAACTGAAATCCAGGCGCGATCGCTTTCCGTATCGCCAAAAACCGTCCAACCTCGTCACATCTTCATCTTCGTCCAAACCTAGCTGGTCTTCGAAATCGAGTGTGGTGCCCAGAGCCCCACTTGTGGCGTCAAGACGCATCTCGGTATTGTTGTCTGTTACGAAGGTGCCGACATTGATGGCAAAGCGTTCCCAGTTTCCAAGATCGGCGGCGGTTACAGGCAGTGAAAGGGTGACGGCTATAAACGCGACCGAATAAATCGCTAGTATTTTTTTCATAATGCTTCCGATTAAAGAACCAACGGGTGGCTAAGCCGCAAGCTTCTCAAAGCGAGTACGTGCTAGATAGCGCACTACACATTTATACTACCGCTAACGACTGCCGGAAACTAATTTTGTACTGGCCCTTTGCCTAACTTCCGACCAATGGTAGCCTCTGCGCTGCAAGAGAATGTTGATGCCATTCCTTGTTCTCAGAATAGCACATGAAAAGGAGAAGAGAATGATAAGAATCTCAGGAATCGTGGCCGTCGTGATAGGTTTATCCGGCCTCTTTGCTCTTCCTAGCCAAGCATTTGCGGAACCGACCGACATCGAAGCTAAGCTCAAAGCCAATGTCGTGACGAAGAAAGGGGGAAAGCTCACCATCGATCGCTTCCGTGTTTGCCGGCTGTTTCGACCCAAAGAGCTAGGGGGTGGGGTAACTGAACCATTCCAGGTTAAGTCCCATGCCGAAGCGCCGGCGGACATCATCAGCCGCGATAATTTTGTTGCCTTGTTGACCGAGGTTGGCATCAACTTACGGGTCAGTTTCGCTAAGGGACACATCGAGGGGATGACGCCACTGCAGGCACTCAACGCGCTGCGCTGCAAACTGATCGATGCGCCCATTGGGGCCGTCGACTTCGAGGCGCAAATCTACATGAGTAAGGACGGTATGCAATTGGAGATCACCAAAACGGCAACCGGAAAGGTAGACAGGCAAACTCAACTGTGGAGCCAGGTGTTCGGCCAGTAAGGCGATCGTATAATTTTGACACTAGAAAGGAGTAGTACGTGAATATACTTGGAAGGATTTCGATAATTGGTCTACTTTTTGTTGGCGCGACACTGGCGACAACGGTTTTTGCTCAGGGTAGTTACGAGCAGTTCAAAGGAGAAATCGAGTTAACCCGAGCGATGGCGCAGTTGGGGAGGGAAGTCATTGTTGAGAGGAACATGCAGCTCAACAGAGAAGACAGCAATAAGTTTTGGCCGGTTTATAACGACTACCGAGCGGCAATCGATAAGGTAAATGACAGACGCATAAAGCTGATTACCAGCTATGCTGACAGTTATGTCAGTGGAAACTTATCGGATGACAAAGCCTTGGGTTTGTTAAACGAATTTTTGTCGATCGAAAAGGCGAGACTTAAGGTGAAAAGGAAATACGTTCCGCGCTTCAAGAAGGTGCTGCCTCCCAAGAAGGTGGTGCGATTCTTTCAGGTGGATAACAAATTAGATGCTATGGTCAAAATGGAGATGGCAAGAAACATACCGCTGGTGCAATGATCGATAATACAGTCAAGTGCCGGCGCGAAACTCGCTATTGCGACAGTTGCTTTAGCCGTCCTAGTCTAGGAGAGACGATATTCGCTGGGTGATACACCCGTCCAGCGCCTGAAGGCACGAGAGAAATTCGCGGGCTCAGAGAAACCCAGCATAAAAGTTATTTCGTTTACCGATAAGCGCGATTCCTTGATGTATTGCGAAGCCAGCTGGCGGCGCATGTCGTCTAGCAGTTGTTTGTAGCTCGTACCTTCTTGTTTTAGATTGCGTTGAAGGGTCCTGGGACTCATGGCCAACGCCTTTGCAATCGATCCTTGCGTTGCACGCCCAGAGGATAACTGCTCGAGAAGCTTGGCCTCGACTCGAATCTTAATGCTGTCATGGGTGAATCGAGCTAAATAGCCGGTGATGACCCGGTCATTCGCGCGTGCCAGCTCTGCGTTTGCGGTGGGCAAGGGTGCGGTTAGGTCGGCGTTACTGAATAGCAACATATTTTCCGGTGCCGAAAACTGTATTGGGGCGCGAAAGACCTGCGAAAATGTATCTACAATTGCGGGCGTATCTCTTTGCATTGTGACCCGCAACGGATTGAAGGTCGAACCGTAACTGGTTCGACACATTCCTAATACAATGGCCATACCGGCGTCGATGGCCTCATCGGCTGGCGGTGCGAACTTCGGCTGTAGGGTGAATTCGAAGCCCTCGGCAGAGCTGGTCAAATCCATGCTTACGGCGTCAGTAACGATTGCCGAATAGCGGGCCATGCGCATCAGGGCATCCTTAAGAGTTTGGCTCGCCATCCAGGAATACCCCAATGCGTGAAATGTGGTCGGGTGCCAAAAACGCGCCACGGTAAGCCCAAGACACGGGTCTCGCGTCGCCGCTGCCGCTAATTTCCACAGTCGTGTAAGCGCTGTGAAAGGGTAGCGCGCGTTGGGGTCATGCAGCCTATCGGGATCAAGATCGACCTGCGCGAACAGAGCCCGACCATCACATCCGCAGGATTCGAGCGCTCTCCACAGCAGAAGCACTGCAGAAGAAATCGTAGACGCATGCACTTGGGTATTGGCGTTCATTCGCTTCGCCTACGGATAACAAGTTGGCGCCTGGTGATTGCGAAAACAACGGTAGCTCGCATTATATTACGGCGTGAACAATCCCACCAAGGGAACACCATCCAGAGAAAACCCAATGGTAAGGGCCAGGCATAGCCGGGCACGCCTGCGATCAATGCCAGGGTTATGGGATTCCACCCTGAGGACGGCTTATATGCGTTACGGGCCGAAGCGTTTTTTGCGTGGGTCACGAAGTGGAGAGGCGGCATGATGCAGATCTTAATACAGCGCCTGGGCGAGACGTTGTGTATTGGTGACGATATCGAAATAACGGTTCTTGCGATAAAAGGCGACGAAGTGCGCTTGGGCGTAGACGCCCCTAAATCAGTCCGGGTTGGACGCAAGGAGCGCATTGATAACACGGAATAGTGAAGTAAGGATACATTGGACGTCTATGAAATCAGCAGGACTATTCGAAGGATCGGACCTATCCGTGCATCGCGATTTTGATCTATTTAAAGGGCTTCTGGTGGCGATCCCGGTTGGTCTAATTATCTGGGGGTTGATCGTCCTGGTAGTTCTGTATTTGGCGCAGTAGCTCGTCTCCGCTTCCTCAGCCGTCGCTTTATGACACAGAATCAATCGTGAGTTCATAAACCGTCACCGGCGTCTCGCGGCCACGCACCCTTACCTGATCAATCTTGCGGAATTCGAAGCCGTTGCCGGCCAATTCGACGGTGCGCTGGGCAACCAGCACGCGTGTTCCGTATTCCTTATTGAGTTGCTCCAGCCTGGCGGCAAGATTGACCTCATCGCCATGTACCGTGTAACCGAGACGATCGGCATCGCCAACGGTGCCGCCAACGACGTGTCCGGTGCTAATGCCGACACGCGTGTTTAGAATAATGCCGGAGAGAAAGCGGTGGCTTGTATCTACTTGTTGTAACGCCCGTGCGGCCCGCACGGCGTTGGCGGCATGATCCGGATCCTCTACCGGTAGATTGAAGCTGACCAACATGGCGTCACCCTGAAACTGGGTGATGACCCCACCGTATTGATGGATCGGTTCCGCCATTGTTGTGAAGTATTCGTTGAGCATGGTAATGATTTGCTCGGGTTGTAGCTGCTCGCAGATTGTCGAGAAACCTGCAATATCGGTAAACAAGATCGTCGCCTCGCGCGATTGCGGGTGAACTACACCCCGATCTTTAAGCACGGTGTCGACAACACTTTCGGGTACGAATCTGCTAAAGGTCTGCCGGATAAAATTGCGGTCCTTCAAACCTTCCACCATCTCATCGAATCGCAGCGAGAGTGTACCGATTTCGTCGTCGGAGAGAACGGGCACTTTGCTTTCCAGATTACCTTGATGCACTTGTTGCATGCCGGTCAGTAGACTTCTTACCGGCCGCGTCAAGCTGCGTGCAATGAAGACGACGATGATACCGACGAACACAACCGCTCCCATGATATCTATCTGAAGCGCCTGTGTCGTAGTCAGGCCCTGAAGCTCGCGTAGGTCACGGAGAAGGAAGGTATCCAAGAACACCAGCGATGCCGGTATCAACGCGGTGGCGACAAACGCGAGGGCTAGTTTGTAGAGAAGCCGACCACCATGCGGCTCTATCACGGTGCTAGACTGTCGAAACAGTTCCTGCCTGAGGGATAAGGTGTAGTCGTTGATCAGGAAATAGATATATGCTCCCAGATAGCATAGACGACGTTCAGCAACAGAGGATGAAGCATCGGCACGGACAACGAATCGCCCCCGCAGGCGTCACAAAAAACGGATTCGAAATAAAACATCGGCTGCGCCCAAACCAGCGCGAGAACGAACGTCCAACCGGCTGATAACCATGGCAAGCTCCGAATCCGGCGTTGTGCCTGGCCGAAATTTCCTCGACCGTCTAAATCGTGTGTGATAGGCGAGAAAAGGAAATACGAACCGATCAGAATCAATGGGACCATGATAAGACCGAGACTCAGAATTGCGTACGGTACATGTTGAAACCTTCGGTCTGGCGCTGCGGCGGTAGCGAGCAGCACGACGATAAGCGCCAGCACAGTCGGGCTTAACATAAAGAGATAATAGCGGCGGGTCATAGCCTTCATTTCGGGCAACTATTTATCCTAGGTGATTTTATGCCTGCTTGCCGAGCATCCTACTTTGTGATGACCGGTACCTTCAACTACCGTTCGTGGCGAAACCGGTGCTTTCTGCTGGGTGTGCGTGAGGGGCGAGTGCAGGCCATCGGCGCGAACGTGGAAACTGTGGCACAATTTAACGACAACCCCAAAGATGACTCGCTCATCGTATCCTCATCTCGGTGGAAATAGGTAAGTAGGGCATCACCAAACATGCGATCAAGGGCGAAAAGTGCGCATCCGTAAGATAATCGGTTGGTCTGCCGTTACGGTGGTGATTGTGGTTGCGGTGCTGCTGTTGGTTCTGTTGTCGCTCGATGTATCGGTATACCGTGGCCCGTTGCAATCGGGAGTCGGCGCGCTCCTCGGCCGGTCGGTAAAGCTTGACGGTGAGATGTCGCTGACGCCCTCACTCCGGCCCAGGATCGTGGTCGAGGATGTGCACATCGCTAACCCCGAGTGGGCGTCGCGGCCGAACTTTGCGAGCGCTGACCGTCTCGAGTTTCAGGTGGCGCTGTTACCACTCATCTGGGGCGACTTGAGGGTCTTGAGTCTTGCCCTCGATGGCGCGGATATATTGCTCGAGGGCAGACCGGGCGGCCCCAACAACTGGATATTCAAAGAAAAGAAACCCGAGGAAACCCGTAAGCTGCTCGACATAAAATTAATGACAGCGCGGCAGTCCATGATCGGTTATCGTTTAAGTGCCGATCGTGTGTACCGCTTTGCCGTTACCGATGCTGAGGCGGTGCTGACCAAGGAGGAACAGGTCCAGATCCAAGGTACCGGAAAATATCGTGACGTGTCATTCACGCTTTCGCTTCTGGGTGGCACGCCGGCTGAGTTCATGGCCGCCAAGCCGTGGCCGGTCAAGCTCACGGCGCGGGCCGTCGGGACAACAGTTAACGCCGAAGGAATTGTCACTCGGCCGGTTGAAGGCGAGGGATTCGATCTGCAGGTCACGGTCGAAGGCGCACAACTTGGCGAGCTCGCACCACTATTTGATATCGCGTTCCCGGCGCTTGGACCTTTCAAATTGTCGGGTCGCGTAGCCGAGGCAGCCGAACGCTACAGCGTGACGGAGCTCAGGGGTCGCCTAGGCAAAACAGATACGTTGACGCCGATTACCGTTACCAACGGGAGAGCGTTCGCGCCGTACGGCAAGCCAGTTGAACTGGATATCGAAGGTACATATGGCAATGCCCCCTTTACCCTGGAATTGGTGGGCGGCTCGCTCACTGAACTGGCTAAACTCAGTAACCCGTGGCCGATCAAGGGTCGGGCACACGCTGCCGGCGCGACACTACACCTTGACGGCAGCGTGGCGCGGCCAGTCGATACTAAAGTATTTAATCTTTCGGTTCGGCTAGACGGCAAGCAGTTCAGCGACCTATCCGCCCTGCTGGACACCAAGCTGCCCGCGTTAGGACCGTATGGTTTATCCGCCCGTTCGGTCATCCGCGATAGAGACCTCACTATGACTGCGCTCAAGGGGCACCTTGGAAGCGCCAAGGCACCCACCCGTCTCGCTATTACTAGAGGTAAGGCGGCAATACCTCGTGGCCGGCCGGTCAGTTTTGATATCGCGGGCATGTATGCCGATATACCTATTAGTGCATCCCTGGTAGGAGGTTCACTGGGAGAACTGATTACACCAACCCAGCCCTGGCCGGTCACACTTACCGCGCGCGGCGTTGGTGCGACCTTGAATGCAAACGGCACAGTTGCCGAGCCCAAGAAAGCCAAGGGTTTCGACCTCCAAGCAAAGGTCAAGGGTGAGCGTTTCGATGCCCTGGAGCCACTGCTTGGTTTTCCGCTGCCGGCACTTGGATCGTATAATCTGTCTGGTCGTGTTGCCGACGGTGATGGTCGCTACACGATCACGGGTCTCAAGGGCGAGATCGGCAAGACCGATATCAGCGGTGTGCTCGGTCTCGTAACGACCGGGCCTCGCCCGCATGTGACGGCGACGCTCGCGTCTACTATCACCGACATCGCACGCCTTATCAGTACCGATGAGCAAACCGGCGCTGACGGCACCTCGTCCGGTCCGCTTAGCCTTGCAATCCCACAGAATACCCTACGCGCCTTTGATGCTGACCTTAATATTGAGATCGAGCGAGTCACCGGCGGCCGAATAACGGTTCGTGGTCTTGCGATGCGCGCTAAACTTGATAACGGGCGCGCGACGTTGGCGCCGATCCAGGTATCTGTGCCAGGTCTTCAGATAAAAGGTCGCCTCGAGCTTGATGCGCGCGGCGAAACCCCTAGTGTGACGCTCGATGCCTCGACCGATCGCTTGCACGTGGCAGAAGCGCTGAAGATGTTTTCCGACATCGACCGCCTACGCGGTATTGCAACGAACACCAATATTAGCTTTGCGGGTAAGGGCAAAACGCTCGAAGCACTATTGCAGCAATCAACCTTCCGGCTGACGGTGCAGTCAGCGGAGGTGGACTATCTCGCCAAGGAGAATGGGGAATTCATTCCGATCAAGATATTCAACGGCGAGGTCAAGGCGGATCGTGGACAGGCACTGGAAATGGCGATTGAGGGCACGATCCGTGATGTACCTGTCAGTTCAAGGTTCATGACCGCTAGCCTTGCCAATCTAGTGAAAGACCCCAAAGTCTGGCCTGTCACTGTATCTGCGAGCATGCCTGATGCGGCTTTGGACGCAAGGGGCACATTGACCTGGCCAATCGACGGAAAAGATTACGACCTCACGCTCAGCGTGAACGGGACTAACCTGAGCGGGTTAGATCCGTTGTTAAAGGCCGAGTTACCGCCGACTGGCCCCTATGCCGTTAGCGGTCAATTCGTCAATGCCGGTGACAAATACCGCCTTAGCAAACTCGAGATCAAAGTCGACCGTAACCACGCTACCGGCAAGCTCGAGATAGTTACGTCCGGGCCACGACCAAAGCTTATCGCTAGTTTGCGGGCGGACGAGTTTCATATAGAGGATTTAACGAGAGCGCTACAGAAACGTAAGGACCAGGCGCCTGCAAAGCAGGACGATGGGCGGTTAATTCCGGATGTCACGATCCCGGTCAAAGCGCTTCGTAGTGTCGACCTTGAGCTGAATCTTAACGTCACTGTCATGTTAGCGGGTCGGACGGACCTGGGTGATCTCTCCCTGAAAGCAAAATTGGAAAACGGTCGTCTGCTCATATCGCCTTTCAAGGGAAGCCTATCGGGTGGCGAGCTATCCGTTAAACTGGATGTGGACGCCACCGAAGACACACCGGTGGTGAGGTTCCGACTGACAGGCCAACAGGTCGATTATGGCACCTTGCTCAAGGTGTTTGAGGTGACGGATCTTATCGAAAGTGTGCTCGACGCAGATATCGACTTAACCGGGCGTGGTACCAACCTGCGTAGTTTATTCGCAAACGCCAACGGTTCGATCGTGGTCGTCAGTGGGCCGTCAACCATTGGTCACGGCGGATTGGGTGTGTGGGGCGCTGACCTGCTGACGGGCATCGTTTCGGTAGCGGCGGTGGCGTTGAAGACCAAGGAGGAGACTAAATTGAATTGTATGGTCTGGCCTTTCGAGGTAAGGAACGGCGTGGCGCAAAGCAAGATTATCCTGATCGATATGCGCAAGACCAGCGTGGGAGGAACTGGGACCGTAAATTTGGGTACCGAAGAATTAGACTTGCTGCTCAAACCCGCCCGCAAGAAAGCAAGCCTCTTCAAGGTTGGCCCACCAGTGCGGGTCGTGGGAACATTGTCAAAGCTTGACTACCGAGTTGAAGGTAAAAAGCGGGCGTTGGGCAAGCTACTGCTTCCTTTCTTCAACCCCGCCTTCCTGTTGGTGACGGCGGAAGCAGGTACCGGCGAAATGAACCCCTGCGTAGCTGCCATCGCAGGTGACGATTCCGCTGGTGAGGTACCAAAGGAACGGCGCAGCTTGCTGGGCGGATTATTGAAAAAGCTGAAGATACACGGTCCTCGACCAGACGCTGAATCGGGGGAGGGCAGGTAGGTTTGCGGACATCACCAAAATGCATCAAAAAGGCAAAAAGTGCGTGTAAGATCATCGGTTGGTCTGCCGTTACGCTGGTTACGAGTTCACGTCAGGAGGGCAAATAATGAGATTGGTGCACAGCCTCTGGTTATCAGCGATTCTGATATTGATCGCTGGTTGCGCGAGCTATCCGATCAACCCGTCTATCGATCAGGTCAATGAAAGTAAGGGTTATCGATTTGCCAATCTGGCGTTGGGTGAAAAAAATACAGATGAGCTGTTCGTCGTGGTCAGTCTGTCTGGTGGCGGCACGCGGGCGATGGCGCTTGATTATGGTGTTCTGAGTTATCTCGACACCCTGCACATCGACAACGGAAGGCGAACGCTTCTGGATGAAGTCGATATCATCAGTAGCTCGTCTGCGGCCAGCATCGTCAACGCCTACTATGGCCTATACGGTAAGGATGCTTTCCTGACTCGGTTCAGGAACGACGTCTTAAGTAAGAACATGGAGCGCGCGCTCAAGCGGCGCGTTTTAAATCCCCTGCAGTGGCCGCGCCTATGGTCCGGCACCTTCAGCCGCGGCGATCTCGCGGCAGAGTATTTCGACAAGGAGATATTCGATGGGCATACGTTTTCGGACATGCAGGCGGCCCGGCCCATGGTCATTGTTAACGCCACCGATATGGGGATAGGATCGCAGTTTCCATTCGTACAGGGCAAATTCGATGCGCTTTGCTCGGATCTCTCACGGTTTTCGGTGGCTCGGGCGGTGGCCGCCTCGTTGGCATTCACGCCCGGTTTCACGCCAATTACGCTCAAGAACTATGACAAGACGTTATGTGGATACACAACGCCAGATTGGGTACAAGCGGCCTTGGAAGCGGGGGTCGAGAGCAATGCACTGGTCTACGCGCAGGCCAGGGATTTTGTCAGCTACGAGCATACGGAGCGCCGACCCTATATTCATTTGCTGGACAGCGGTATTGCCGACAATATCGGTATACGCATTCCCGGACTCGTTTTTGCCGTGCGCGATACACCCTGGAGCCAGGCAGATCGGCTTCTCGACGGAACCATCAGAAGACTGGTGGTCATCATTGTCGACGCTAGACCTAAGCGCGACTTCAAGGGCGATCTCAAACCAAAACCCCCGGGTGCCGCCACATCCGTCCGGGTTGCCGCCACCAGCCCGCTTGCCAATTACTCGTACGAGACCGTTGATCTCGTTCGAAAGAGCATGAAGAATCTTGCCAAAGACACTGAAAGTTATGATAAAAAACGTGCCGCATGCACGTCGCACGCGGCAAACATCTGTGCCCAGCGATCAAATCGTAACAAGTGCCGCCGTGAGGTAACTGGGAGTTGCTTTCAGGCCTTTCGGGTTACCGACGCCGATCGACCGCCGAATCTGGACCTATATATGGTGCATGTGAGCTTCGAATCCGTCGACGACGGGTCCCGCCGACGAAGGCTACAGACGATCCCAACCACCTTACAATTACCAAAGGAAGACGTAGATCTATTGATAGAGTCGGCGCCTGAGCTGGTCAACCAAGCGCCGGACTTTCAAAGGCTCATGCGGGATCTCGCGGCCCGGGTAGTACATTAAGCCGACTCAGGAACGTTCCGCGGGACAGGCGTCTAGCAAACCTGTATGACCAGAAATAACCCACTTCGCACCGGTTAGGAGCGAAGGCCATAGATTAATGCCCTTGACGTTGATGACTCCGTTGCCCGACTTGAGGACGAGTCTCGAGTAGCCGTGTATATAAAAAGTGTAGAATTATCTGGAATAGTTTTAGGATTATTCACATCGTCTTCCATCTTGACGACGGAGAGTCGGCATGCGAGCTAGCCGTTTCAAAAAAATTCCAAGGTTTCGCCCACTCGCGGCCTACAGGCGTTTACTGGTTTTAGCCTGCATCCTGCTCTTCGCATCGGGTTGTGCCACATTGCCTCGTAATGCTGTGCCCGTCGACAAAATCAATAGGGCTGAAATTGTCGGGATGCCCGACATACGGACATGGGGCGGTCAGATCACACAGCACTCTCAGGCCGACGCTGTGCAGTCGGTTCTAGATGAATCAAGGGGCGAGTTTCCACGCGATGAGAATGGGGTCCCTATATATGATTCGCTAGCGCTTTCGGGCGGTGGCTCGAACGGCGCATTCGGCGCGGGCTTCCTGTCCGGGTGGACAAAGGCGGGAACGCGCCCGAACTTCAAGCTGGTGACGGGTATCAGTACCGGCGCCCTTATCGCCGCCTTCGCCTTCCTTGGTTCCGACTTCGATGCACAGTTGAAGAACCTCTATACAAAGGTGAGCACCGCGGATCTGCTGATAAAACAGGGGATCCTCAAGATCCTTTTCCGCAGCGAGGCGGCTGCATTGACGAATCCACTAGCAAGGCTCAAGGGCTTGTACTTAACGTCACCGAATTCAATGGTTGGGATGACATCAGTGCCCTTTTTAAACATTTCGCTTTTGTTAAAGGCCATCATCGGTACATTGAACGAGTGGCAGCGGTTGGTAATAAGTCATGGCAACGGCTCTTGCCAAAGCTGGCGTCATTGTTCGTTAAGGCCGAGCCAAGGTATTTTGATATAGAAGAAATCGACGTGGCCAAGCAATGGGTTCGGGGCGAAAGTTCCCGACAGGTTACGACCTAACTGATGACATCGAGGAATAGACCGGGAGGACACTGTGGCAGAGAAACGTGCATTGACGATACATTTTACGGACGGAACCAAATTTTCCTTTGATTTTCCGAAACAAGTACGCGATGACCAGATGATTGCAAGTCGGATCGAGCAAGTACTGAAACACCAATACCTGATGGTAGAGGCGGATGGCACGGTGCTCATGTTTCCGTTGAACAACATTAAGTACATACAGGCTTACCCAGCACCAGCCAAGATACCTGACAATATGATCAAGGGCGCCAGTATCGTGCATACGTGAGCCGTGAGCTGATCACCAGGTTGTAACTTGCGACGGCCATCAAAGGGAGGTCTTGCTATGAAGCGGCGTGTTTTTCTCGGGACACTTGGCGCTGGTGGCCTGGCGGCGGTCGGCTACCCGGCGTGGAGGTATTGGCCAGACCAGGGTATTTGGAACCCATGTCTCGCCGGCCCATTGCCGCCACGGTTGGCTAAACACGAACTACTGCAAGCGGCCTGGAAGAATATCGGCGCGACACAGCTATGGGATTCCCATGTCCATCTCGTCGGCGTTGGTGATAGCGAGCGCAGCATCTATGTAAACCCTGCCAACTACAGTCTACTTCACCCTTTTCCCTACATTGGGCAGAAATTTTATTCGAATGCGAGCTGTGCCGAGGTTGAAGGTGAGATCGATGTTCGTTTTCTGCAGCGCTTGGTTGAGTTACACGCTGAGTTTCCAGCCGGATCGCGACTGATGTTGCTTGCGTTCGACTTCTATCATGACGAACGCGGCAAGCGTGATCGCGAACAGAGTCTATTTCACATTCCCAATGACTACGCCGAAAGAGTGGCCAAGTCTGATCCCAAACGTTTCGAATGGATTGCTTCCATTCACCCTTATCGGACCGACGCAATACAAGCGTTAGAAAAGGTGCATAAAGGCGGCGCGCGCGCGATGAAGTGGCTGCCCTCGGCGATGGGTATGGACCCGGCATCGCCCTTGTGCGATCGCTTCTATGACACGATGGCCAGACTCGGTATGCCGTTGTTGGTGCATGCCGGTGGGGAGGCAGCGGTGCATAGCCCCGAAGCCCAGCGACTGAACAACCCATTGAAGTTGCGTCGGCCGCTCGATCGCGGCGTGCGTGTCATTGTTGCCCACTGCGCCTCACTTGACAGCGATATCGATCTCGATAAGGGGCCAAACGGCCCGCAGACATCGAACTTTGAACTCTTTGCGCGTCTGATGGATGAGTCGCGCTACGAGGGCCTTCTGTTTGGCGATATCTCAGCCATGACCCAGGCCAATCGGATCGGTCCAGCGCTTAGCACCGTGCTCGTGCGGCGCGAGTGGCACGCGCGGCTTATCAATGGCTCGGACTATCCTTTGCCGGGCGTCATGCCGATTTTTTCCATGCGCAAGATGGTAGCGATGGGTTATATCAGCGACAGCGAGGCCGCGGTATTTACCGAGATCCGCCGCTACAATGCGCTGTTGTTTGATTTTGTTTTGAAGCGCCATATCAGGGTGGGCAACAAACGGTTTCAGCCGATCGCTTTTCATTCTCGACGACTCTTCGATAGTGCTTAGTCCGGAGTCCGGAGTCCGGAGACCGTAGTCCGGACTAAGCACTAGACTCTACTGCGCTTTCCCCGCAAGCGAAGAAATTGTCTGGCGGATTTCGCCGTCGGGCCAGAGGGCAAAGATCTTTCGGGCCTTAGGGTCCGTCACCCACAGCGTGTTGTCAGGCGCGGCGGCGAGACGCGAAGGGGCAAGGAAGGCATCGGAGCGCGCAAACACTTCCGGTTTTGTACATCGAACATCATCGCACTCGAGCCGCCAGATCTGCTTGTCCTTGGTGTCCGAGATATAGATGCGCCCGTCCGTAGGTGCGACGATAACGTCGGCGGGCCAGCCGAGACCGTCTGCCGCTATCCGCACCCGCGGCGTTTCGGCGCGCATATCCACCAGGTATAACCGGCCACTCTCACTGTCAAGCGCAAACAACTGTTCCTTGGTGGGGTCGAAGTACAAGGCTTGTGGCCGTACATCGATGCGAACGAGCGGCTTTGGTTCTGGCCGGCCTTCAGTCAGGTCGGCGACATAAATCTCATCCTCGGTAGCAAGGTAGAGTTTTCGGCCCACTGGATCACCGCTGGCGGCGACGAACCGCATCGATCCAGCGAGGCGGCCCGGTTTTGCTTTACGAAATCCCCCCTTGGTTAAGGATACGTCAAGCAGTTCGGTACGATACTTTGCTTCCTTTTCCTTGTCGGCTTCATCGATCAACCGGTTAAGCGCGACAGTTATGGCCCCCCCGGTGCGAAAGAAGCCGATTACCTCAGCCGGATCAACGTCTTGTGGGAGGCAGGACAGAAACACCGGTGTCGATGAACCGACCGGTAGCGCGAAGATCCGACGTCCTGCTTCGGCGAAAACGAGCTCGCCGGTCGGCCGAACGTTCAGACCGAGCGCCCTAACGCCGGTCTCACGCACCAGCTCCGTTCGCGAGTCGGGTTCGAGTGCGCCAGTGCTTTGCACCAATGCCGACATAAGCCGTATGGTGTTAACACCGAAGATGTCGGAGTGATCCGGGATCAGGCTTCTCGGTACGTTCGTGATCCAGTAGGGCGTGTCGTTCAATGCCCCCCGTTTCTTCTTCATCGTGAAGCGATGCTTGCGCCCGTTGAAAGAGATCGTCTCCTCTTGAGCGGCAGGGTCGTACCCGAACTGCAGCGCAAGCTCATTTCCAGCCCCGTCCCGCTTGGGTAGCGATTTCGCGGTAACGACGTGGCTGTGGAGAATCTTGTTATGGCCGCCCGTGTACAGATAGAACTGTCGCTGTTTCGCGGTTGGGCTACAAAATTCCGAGCCATAGGTGCGAAATCGGGTGAAGATAAGACCCAACGATGTGCCCATAGGATACAAGACGCGGGTAGCGACGTCAGTCGTAGAGGTGACGGAGATCATCAGTGGACGCTCGTAACGCTTGCCCTGTTTGTCTTCCTGGTAAACCTTGGAACGGTCACGCGCAAATACTTCGATGAGTTGCTTAGCGCGGAGCGACGACGATGCCGGGTTGATGAGCATGACCAGATCGATGGGAAAATTCAACCGTCCCGCCTCCGCGCCAACGGTACTGCTCACCAAGTACTGTGACATAGCCTGCTCCATCAGCAGGCCGCCGAAAGAGTGGCCGATCAAGAGGATCTTCGATTCTGGGTTCTGATTGGTCGTCTGCACAATTCGCGTCAAGACCTCGCTAACGCCGCCGCCGCTGGCGATTCGGGTGGCGGTGCGCCGGCGATTCCAGAAGGTAAAGCCGCTAAAAGGTTTATGCGCCGACTTGCCACGCCAGGCCAAGTAAACCCCAATGATGGATGGTGGGGACGTCGGGTTGTTGATACTTGCCGTTTCAACAATTTGGCTGAGCAGCTGCTTGAAGCCATGGAGACTCTTCCCCTCTTCTTGCTCCTGTTTCGGTGAGGCATTGTTTTGCCATCCGTGTATGAAGACGACGACGAGACTCGTCTGTTTGGCTTCATTATTAGCTCGTTTAATAAGTTCCGTAGTGCGCGTCATCTGCGATGGCGACCAAAGCTCGCCCTGGTCATCGAATTCGATAAAGGCAAGCGTGTAGTCTTTTTCCGGCTGGATGTTGTCGGGCCGATACAAACGCGGCTGAACACATCCCGACGTGACGAGGAAGAGCGCCACCAACACGAAAACCGACAGGGGTGTTCTTGTAACGCCTGAGTATCTTGGCTGGCAGAAATTTTGTACCCGATCGTCCCTTATCATAGTTTCCTAGCTATCGAGAACCGGATGCGCCTGAAAGATGTTACCAGGTAGTCGTTCCCGTGTATTTGGTAGATGAATCGTACGCTTGACGGCGTAATCGAACAGCAACGGATTATAATCGTAAATCTCGTTCAGATGCTTGCGTTCCTCGCGCGTGATGAGCCCATGTCGAACCAGGGCGCGCGTCTGAATAACGATGTTGATGGCGGGCAGCGGATAATCGCTGCCGTCAAGCAGCCGATGGTGCAAGTCCTTACGCTTGATGAGTTCGCTGAATGGTCCCGGTAAGCGATTGAACTGGGTCATGGCCGAGAGATCGCCGAACAACACGTCCTGATAACGCCGGTCATCCATCATCCGCATAAAGAGATCGAAGCTTTTCACCTTCGTGCCGGGATTATCCAGGTCTTCGTTTTTGCCGAGGCTACCGCAATGGGCCATCACGACTTTTACACCCGTCTCCAGCGGCCGACGAAACAACAGCGGGTTCCCAAATGCTTGGTCCTCCGCTGTGGCTACAGCTGCCTCCTCACCAACATGTGTTAGTAGCGTAATGTCGTGTTTCTTTAGCAGCCGATAATAATCGTCGTTTCTTTCATCGGCGGCGTTCATCCCCTGGGCGTTTGGTAGCCATTTGACGAAGCGTGCACCGCGCTTGGCCCACTTCTCAAGTTCCTGCAAGGCATCAGGCCGGTGCGGATGCACCGAGATGGTAGGGGCGAAGACATCGGGGTATTGCTCGGTTAGCTTAAACACCCATTCATTGGGCACATAAAAATTCGATTTGTTCGGGTTGATGGTGCCGTCTCGGTTGTAATGGTGATCAAAGGCTAAGATGTGTGCTTTGCCGTGACCCTCGATGTTGCCAATCAGGTTGACCAGGCGCTCGGCGTACTGTCGGTCGGAGTGGTCGCGGTCGGTTATGTGTGCACCGCTTATATACACTTCCGCTCGGAAGCGGTGGAGCGGATACAGCCAACTCAGCATCTTAGGGTTGACCGACATGCCGCTGTTGTCAGTCCCCAACCCCACGATATGCACGTGATAATCACGCAGTCGGCCAGGATCTACGTCGGCGAAGGCGTGATCCAGCAGACGGCGCGCACCGTCGCTGAGTTTAGTGTTCATCTCTTGCGGCTGATGCCGGAAGGCGCCGCTAACCAGATCTATCAGACACATGCTTAACTCGGATCGTCAAATTTAGTCGCATGCGCACCGCCCACCGCATTGTACACCGTTCGTCGAATGGGTACATCGTAGCGGCAGGTAGATCAAGCATTGTAGTAAGATGTGGCACGAAAAAAGTCTGGAGTCTGTAGTCCGGAGTCTTGAGTCTGGAGCAAAAGAAGTCCTGAGTCCTGAGTCTGGGGTCTAGAGGGACGAAAACAAATCTTGAACCTGGAGCCCCTCTGGTTTGTAGCTGTCTTCACGCTAGAGACTGAGGACTCCAGACTACGGACTAGAAACTAAGGACCCCGGACTAATGACTAGCTAGAATTAACGTCACATGATTATCGGAAGAAAAGAGATGAAGAGTTATCGTCTTGCCAAGAGGATGATCGATGTTTCCGTCGGAGAATCCGTGCGTATCATACGGGAGTTGCAAGAACTCAGTCAGAATGATCTGGCTGAGCTCACGGGCATCCCGCAGTCAACGATTTCAGCAATAGAGAATGATCGGGTGCAGTTAGGGGTCGAACGCGCGAAGGCTCTGGCTAAGGCTTTGAAATGCCACCCGGCAGTTCTTGTATTCCCGGGATGGGAAGTTAAGCAAGAGACAGCAGCCTAAATAGGTCTGGAGACCGGAGTCTACAGTCCGTAGGTCAAAAGAAGTCTTGACTCCAAACTAAGGACTAAAGGACTCCAAACTAATGCGGACTGGGAGAGTATGCTCATTCTCTGCTATTCTTGTCTACGGCGCTGTCCAGAAGCTTCTCTTTCATGCGGTAGCGCAAACGTGGAGGTGTTAGGGTGTTGACCGACTATATTCAGGCTGCTTTGCGGCACGCGAAGTACGAAATCTTGTCTGATAATGGGACCTATTACGGGGAGATCCCGGGCTTTGACGGTGTATATGCCAATGCTGACACGCTTGAGATCTGCCGGGAACAGCTTGAAGAGGTTCTTGAAGAGTGGATTTTGTTTCGCGTCTATAAGAATTTGACTTTGCCTGTAGTTGATGGAATAGAGCTAAAGGTAAAGGAAGTCGCATAGTGCCCCATTTTGGGCCGATCAAACGCAGAGAATAATCGCTCATTTGCGAAAAGCTGGATTCGAGGGACCGTACTCGGGAGGTAGACATCAGTTTATGATCAAGGGCGACATTACTCTGCGAATACCGAACCCGCACCAAGGCGATATCGGTAAAGAGCTGCTAGCGAGGATTTTGCGGCAGGCGGGAATCGATAAGAATGAATGGCAAAGCCTGTAACAGTATTCTTTTAGCGGCGATAGTCTGCATTCTTTAGTCCGGAGTCAGTGCAAGGCTCGCTACGAAGCGAGAAAGGCAGGCTTATGAAGAAGCGTAACGAGACGAGGGAAGAGTACGATTTGTCGAAAGGGGTCCGGGGCAAATATGCGGCGCGTTTTCGCGATGGTACAAATTTGGTTCTTCTAGACCCAGATGTGGCAAAAGCATTCCCGACTGGTAGGTCCGTAAACGAGGCGTTGCGACGCCTCATGAAGCCATCCACCGACTCGAGCTCGCCGCGATAACGGTATAACGGTTAGGGAGCTGAGTCCGAGGCACCGCCTGACGCTGCTAACGAGAGAAACTGCGCAGCAGCCTGGAATAGGCGTGGCTGATCGACGTGAAGTGATAAGGCCAACCAATGTCATCCGCAAACGTTAAACAGCAAGCTCATAAACTCGTGGATCAGCTGCCAGATGATGCCACTTGGGATGATGTGGTTTATGAGATGGTCACACGGTGCGAGATCGAGAAGGGGCTAGCAGACAGCGACGCAGGGCGAACCATGCCAGTGGAAGATGTAGAGAAAGAATTTGGCATCAGTGAATGAAAGTCTACTGGACGGATCGCGCAAAACGCCGGCTCAAGTTATCTTGACGATGGTATAACAAAAGTTATACTATTTAAAGGTGAAGACAGCGATATCGATTCCCGATTCCATTTTTCGTGCGGCAGAGCGGTTAGCGAAGCGTTTGGGCGTGTCACGAAGTGAGCTCTACGCTACTGCCGTGGCAGAGTTCATGTCTGAACACAAGAATGAACGCGTTACCGAACGTTTGAACGAGGTATACGGGCCCGATCCTGGCGCTTCGCAGTTAGATCCCGAGATTGCTCAACTTCAAGCTTATTCGATCACCAAGGATGAATGGTGATCGGCAGGGGAGAGGTCTGGTGGGCATCTCTAGGAAAGCCCAAGGGCTCTGGACCTGGTTTCCGCCGACCTGTCGTCGTCGTTCAATCCAACGACTTCAATCGTAGTGCGATCCGCACTGTGGTCACCGTCGTCATTACGTCGAATCTTCGTTTGGCACAAGCCCCCGGTAATGTGAGGTTACCGCGGAGAGGGACTGGTCTCGGAAAGGAATCTGTCGTCAATGTATCGCAGATCGTCACTATTGATAGGACTTCTCTTACGGAGAAAGTCGGCAAATTGACGACGCAGCAGCTGCAAGAGGTTGATGACGGTGTTCGGCTCGTTCTGTCACTTTAAGCCAGAGTGCTACGCAAAATCGGCCGGTAAACAAGTCTGAGGCTTGGCGTTCGGAGCGAGTATAAGTCGGTAAACTTGACTCCCGACTAAAGACTCCAGACTCCGGACTACAGACTCCAGACTAAACTAATGCGCGATCATAATAAGTTAAAGGCGTTTCAACTCGCGGATTCGCTTGCCCTGATGGTGTACAAGATAAGTGCCGAGTTGCCGAGTGAAGAACGGTTTGGCTTAGTAGCACAAATGCGTCGGGCAGCGGTATCTATCCCCTGCAACATCGTTGAAGGATGTGCACGCCATACGGAGGCAGATTTTCTGCGGTTTCTTGATATCGCTTATGGGTCCGCTCGTGAACTGGAATACCAAGTCTCTTTAGCGTTTCGCCTTGGTTACATCGACATCAACACAAATAAGGAAATCACCGAGGTTTGTGAAGAGACCTCGAAGGTACTAAATGGACTGATTAGATCTTTGAGGCAGCAATGAATCTCCGGACTCCAGACTTGTATTATCGCTCAAGACTGAGGACTTGTTCTGCTCCAGACTCAAGACTACAGACTCAAGACTGGCCTTATCGCTACGGACTCCAGACTCCAGACTCGAGACTCAGTACTCCAGACTCAAGACTCCAGACTCAAGACTGGTCTTATCGCTACGGACTCCAGACTCCGGACTCCGGACTAATATTTTGGAAATTTACACTCCTGTGGTTCCTAATAAGTTGCCTCGCCGCGACGCCGGTGGCGGCCGAGGACAAACCATCACGTTTCGAGCTGACGCCCTTTGCTGGCTATCAATTCGGCGGTGACTTTGAACTGGAGAGTAGCGGTAATGATTTAGAGCTGGATGAGGCGCAAAGCTTTGGCCTGATCTTCAATATGGACATTGATGAAGAGAAACAGTATGAGTTCTATTACTCGCGGCAAGAAACCGAGCTCGATAACAAAGGGTTGTTTTTGAACGAACCGGTTCTGGATATCGATGTGGAGTATTTCCATGTCGGCGGGACATTGATGTTCGCTGGCGACAACGTGAGACCTTATGTGGTCGGTACGATCGGCTTGTCGCGTTTTGACCCGCAGGGGTCAGGCTTCGACTCAGAGACATTTTTGTCGTTCTCGTTTGGCGGCGGCGCAAAGTTTTTTGCCGATAAGCGGATTGGACTGCGGCTCGAAGGCCGCTTCTTCTCGACACTTATCGATAGCGATACCGAAATCTTTTGTCGCTCGGGCGTCGATAAAAGCTTCTGCGCCGTGAGCGTGGACGGGGATCTGCTTTTCCAATGGCAGGCGATGGCGGGACTGGCGTTTCGGTTCTGATCGTTATAAATGCAGGGAAGGGGCCTAGGTAGGGAAGGGCAAGCGGATGTGTTAGTGTTCTACACTGTCACGTAGTGCTGGATACTCCAATGACAACGAAGACACCAGTAAAGCCACGTGCGCGATCGAACGAAAATCCCACGACAGTGAAGAGGCGTGGACGCCTTAACAGCGCCTCCCCTGGTCGTGATCACCCTGCCAGCGTTGAGGAGCGGCGTGAGCACCACAAGTGGATGCTCAAATTGCTGACCACGGGAGGGAGGCTCACTCACCAAGAGGTTCCAGACACCATCCTCAAGTTGTTACAAGCGATTGTTGACCATTCCCCGTCCGTCATATTTCTGAAAGACTTGCAAGGCCGATACCTTCTAGCCAACCGTGCCATGAGCGCGGTGGTGGGTTGTGAAACAAAGGGTATTGTTGGAAAGACCGACTATGAGTTGTTTCCGCGTCACGTGGCAGACGCGTATCGCGAGGCCGATTGCAAAGCGATCGACAGTCGTAAACCCATCGAATTAGAGGAATCGGCGCCCCACAAGGATGGCACCCACCCCTACCTGTCCGTAAAGTTCCCGCTTCTCGGTGATGCGGGGACTCCATATGCGCTGGGGGGGATTGTGACCGATGTTGTAAAGCTCAAACAGATAGAAGCAGAACTTCAAGAACGTCTGCGCTTTGAACACCTGCTTTTCGAACTGTCGGCCGCTTTTATCAATCTTCCCGCAGACGACGTGGACGCAAAGATCAACGAGACCTTTCGACGTCTCGGGGAGTTCATGGAGGTCGACCGCTGTTTTATTGACCAATTTTCAGACGATAAGAGCGAATTTCGCGTCACCCATTTCTGGGCTCACGAAAGCCTTGAGTCCGACGATTTTTTGGACAAGGTGCTTCTGAATGAGCAGGTACCCTGGTACATGGCGAGGATGCTGAGTGGGCAATCGCTTATTTTTTCCTGCGTCGACGAGCTTCCGGATGAAGCCGTCCCTGAGAAGGCGTACATCCAGAGCGTGGGCATCAAGTCGTCCGTCATTGTACCGTTGATCGTTGGCGGCGACATCATCGGCAATTTCGGGATCGACGTGATCCGCAGTGAAAGAGACTGGTCAGAAAACGTCATTCAGGGCGTCAAGATCATAGCTGAAATCTTTGGCAATGCGTTGGCCCGCAAGCAGGCCGAAAAGAAGCTACGTGCAGCTGAGCAGGAAGCGGCGAGAAATCGCGAACACTTGGCGCATTTGACCAGGGTGCAGATCATGGGTGAGATGGCAGCCGGCATCGCGCACGAGATTAATCAACCCTTAGCCGCGATTGAGAATTATGCACGGGCATGCGAGAGAAGGCTTAAAGGTGACACGGGTGATCGCGACAAGATGGAGGAACTTGTTGAGAAAATAAAGGATCAGGCCCATCGAGCCGGTAATGTGTTAACCCGGGTTCGCGCTATGGTTAAAAGACAACCTGTTAACATGGTGTCGGTGGATCTCAATGCGGTCGTTCAAGAGACAGTAGAGCTGGCCAACATGGAAGCACAGTTGCGCAACTGCCGGCTTAAGATCGAATTTAGCCGTTCGTTGCCAGCTGTTGTTATTGATCCGATCCATATTCAACAGGTTGCGCTCAATCTGATCCGTAACGCAATAGAAGCCTCGGAGGATGTTACCCGAGAAAACGAAAAAGTCGTCTTAGTAAGGACGACAAAAACGGACACCGGCCATGTAGAAGTCAGTGTGGCGGATTCTGGCCTTGGCGTTACGGACATGGAAGGTGACCGGCTTTTTGAGCCCTTTTTCTCCACTAAACGCTCCGGTCTGGGAATGGGGCTGTCGGTTTGTCAGTCCATCATAGCCATGCATGATGGGAAGATCTGGCATACGCAAAATCCCGCTGGAGGCACGATATTTCACTTTTCGTTACCGCTGGATTCGGAGGAAGGCGCTGCGTAGATGGTAGAGCAGAGCATATTCGTCGTTGATGATGATGAGGCTGTTCGTGACTCGATAAAAGAGCTGGTGGAGTCTGTGGGTCTGCACGCACAGACTTTCGAGAGTGCTCAGGCTTTCCTTGATGTGTACTCAGCCGATGCGGCCGGCTGCCTAGTCCTGGATGTGCGGATGTCCCACATGAGCGGGCCTGCGCTACAGACAAGGCTCAAAGCGCAGGGCTGTAGTCTTCCGATTATCTTCATCACCGGGCACGGTGATATCGACACTGCGGTTGAGGCGATGAAGGCTGGTGCTGTCGATTTCGTTCAGAAGCCTTATCATGAGCAGAATCTATTGGACTGTATTAACAAAGCATTAGAGCTGGATGCGCAGAACAGAGATGCCGACCGTAAACAGCAATCCCTGGAGGAACATCTTGCCAAGCTCACTGAGCGCGAGCACGAAGTTATGGATTTGCTCGTGCAAGGCCTTGCGAACAAGGCCATTGCTCAGCGATTAAGCATCAGTCCGCGCACGGTAGAGGTGCATCGGCAGCACGTCTTGGAAAAATGCAGTGTCAAGTCGCTAGCGCAGCTAGTGAGCCTGTTTAACCACACTGCTGACGATACACCTCTTCGTTAATTTCTGGCCTGTGCGGCGCTTATCGCTTCGCTACGTACGTACCCTTCGTAGTATTCCGCATATATTCTAACCGCGCTTACCTGCACACTGAGCTACGCATTGCAGTTGGTAAGCATGCGGAGGTTGGACGGGGGTGGGCTTTGTGTGCTTCCGCATCTCCAATTCAACAGGTAGGAGGTGGGTGGTGTTGTCAGGCGTGGATCATTCGCATCGCTCTGCGGCGCATAAAATAATTTACATTGTCGATCCGGACGCGTCAGAGCAGGAAAGACTAGAGTCCGCGCTGACCCCGACATTTGGACACGTAAAGGCCTTTAACGATGTCGAGTCGTTCCTCGCGCAATGCGGATCAACTCAAGAAGGTTGTTTGATTACTATATCTGTCTTGCCGGAAATGAGTGTGCTGGAGTTCATCGATCGGCTGAAGCGCGAGGGAATACGCCTTCCTGTCATCGTGTTGGGTGAGGATAGCAAGATGCCACTGACCGTCAACGTCATGCGTGCGGGTGCCGCAGACTTCATCGAGCGGCCCCTTACTGACCGCAGGCTGCGGGAGGCTGTTCGCAAGGCAATAACATAAGGTAGAGGGACACGGTTTGCGTGTACGTAGGTTTCCTAATAACGCTACGTTATTTACCGAATACTCGGGCGTGCCCTTTCGAATTGTGCTCAACGCGTGAAGATAGCAACTTGTCGGCAACCGCGTTCACGAGAGGAAGCGACAACGAGTAGCAAACAACCAAGAGCGATTCGATGCGCTTTGACTTGGGTCAAGTACCTATCTTTGGTAGATATGGTTTAGTTTCGACGTCAGATAGAGGAGGAGTTAATCATGCAACACGCGAAACGTTACTTGGTGGCAGGGCTGATCGCGGCCGTGGTGGCCGGCTCCGGAATGACTGGGGTATGGGCGGAGGAAAAGCCCCCCGAGACGGGTACCGATCCCCGCGATTTCGCGCCCAAGTTCATGCCCTACATGCGCCACACCGAGCTCGAGAATGGCTTGGAGCAGAACGAGTTTGTGCTGTTTGGCCTGTTCGCGTTCTCCCCCAAGTTTGCCATGACCTATGAGATTCCGTTGGCGAAGGATCTCGATATCAGCGACACCGCGCTCAGGAACCCGGCCACGGGTGTCTGTGGCCCCGGGGGGTTCCTGCCTGGCGGTGGTGTAACGATTCCCAGCGGTCTCACCGGGTTCGAGGGCGATTGCGAGGAGACCGGCGTGGGTGACATGAATCTGCGTTTCCTGTACCGGACGGATTGGAAGGCGCTTGGCGGCGACTGGCTCGTCGGTCTTCAACTGGATTTTCCGACCGCGTCGGAGGACGTGCTCGGCAGCGAGTCTTTTATAGCGGGCCCGAATTTTGCCTATATCCGCGACCTGCCTCAGTGGCCCGGACCGGGGGCATTTCTAGCATTCATGAACTTTTACTTTTTTGATGTTTCCAAGGACAGCGGCCGAGCCGATACAGATATGTACGTCGGCCGCTGGTTCGCGATGTTGCCGTTGAGCAAGAAACACAAGATCTATGCACTGCCGGAGTTCCAACCCGTCTACGACTTCGAGAATGACCATGCCTCGTACTGGATCGGCCCTGAGTTCGGCAAGATGTTCGGTCCTGGGCGCATCGGTTATATCAAGCCAGGTTGGGGCATCGATCCGGATGACACGGAGGGTGACCGGGACTTCACGCTGGAGATCGGGTTCCGGTATTTCTTTGACTAGCCCAGCTTTCGGTCTTGAGTCTGTAGTCTGGAGTCTGACGATTAGTCTGGAGTCCTGAGTCTGTAGTCTGGAGCACTTAACGAAGGAGGAGATCATGAAAGTACGAACCAAGACATTGGCGGGAAATAAGCATTAGTCTTGCGTCTGAAGCGAAAATGAAGAAGATGATCAAAGTAGTCGCATTCGGAGCGCTATCGCTATGCGCGATTTATCTGATTGCTTTGCAGGTCCAATCGGGAGAGTCGAGGCGTTTGGCGAAATTCTCTTTCTCACAAGCGGCCCATGCGGACGACGAAGGCTGCAACGCCTTGTTCGTCATTCGTGCAAAGGGCATGTCATTTGACGGGAGCCGCATGGTCTTGCGCGGTACGGATCCGAATATCACCTATTTCTGTGATCGGCCTGTACGTACGGCTGGGCATCTAACGATCGATGCCCTCCGGGCGATCGTGACTAAAGGCGAGAACAATTTTCTTGAGAACCCGCCGAATGCCGCATTATCGATTTTTGGTGACGGTGGCGAAATTTCGGATGTCATCGTCTTGTTACCCAGCGCACCTAAGGTGACAGGCGACGAGTTGGACTTCGAAGTGCGAGTAATCGAAGGCGAGCTACCGGCCACAGGTGGGGCGCTCGCGTTGTTCGTCGATCCCATTGGCGTTCCGGTTAGCCCCACATCCGCCGCCGGCGTGCACCGTCGCCACAAGCGAAGGGCTGTGCGGCGGGCGAATCAATGACTCGTGGTGAGCCACTCGAACAACCATCCGCTGCAGATGGTTAACGCGCGGCCGCTTTTGCAATAAAGATCAGAACGCAATCGTCGTACCGGGAAAGGAGGAAATCATGAAAGCACGAACCAAAGCATTGGCCGGAATCACGGTGGCGGCGATGATCGCGGCATCCGCCTATGTTGCTGGCTGGCTAAGCGGCAGCACCGGTCATGACCCGGGGTTGCTGCCTGAAGCGCAGGCCGCGGGCGGCGTGGTGAAGGGCCCAAATAAAGTTGCTCCCGATCGCTACGTTTACTATCCGGGCACCGAGAAGCTGGCCAAGGATGAGGTCCGCGTCATCGCCTGCGGTACCGGCATGCCGGATGCGCGCCGCGGGCAGGCGGCGGCCTGCTTCCTGTTCGAGTTCGGCAACGGCGAAAAGATTATTTTCGACCTCGGTAGCGGCTCGATGCGCAACGTCAACGCGCTGATGATCCCTTCCGAGTACCTGACAAAGATCTTCATCAGCCACCTGCACACCGACCACTGGGGTGACCTGTCGTCGCTGTGGGCCGGTGGCTGGACCGCGGGCCGGCCGGTGCCGCTCAAGGTCTGGGGACCGAGCGGCATGACGCCCGAGATGGGGACAAAGTATGCCGTCGAGCACTTCCTCAAGGCTTTCAACTGGGATTACCAGACCCGCGCTTTCCAGATCTCGCCGATTCCGGGCAGCATCGAAGTCGTGGAATTCGACTACAAGGCGGTCAACAAGGTCGTCTACGATGAAAACGGCATTCGCATAAGCTCCATCCCGGCAATCCACGCCGGTGACGGGCCGGTCAGCTACATCATCGAGTATGCCGGGTTGAAGCTGGTTTTCGGCGGCGATTCGTCGCCGAACAAGTGGTTCGTCGAGCACGCGAAAAGCGCCGACTTCGCCATCCACGAAGCCTTCGCCACGCCCGAGTTTTTCGCCAAAGATTATGGCCAGCCACCTCAGCTTGCATGGCGAGCCTGCTGCGCATTTCACACCTCGGGACCAGCCTTCGGCAAAATCATGAGCGAAATCAAGCCACGCCATGCCGTTGCTTATCATTCGATGGAGGAGGCTATCCCGGGTGTGCGCGCCGGTATCCGCGAAACCTATGATGGGGCGCTGTCCGTCGCGGTCGACAATATGGTCTGGAACATCACCAGTGATAACGTGACCGAACGCATGGTAGTTTCTCCGGACCGCGCTTCCGCGGTGCGTGGCCCAACCCACCAGCCGCCACCAGAAAAAGGCCGACCGAGCACGCTGAGCAAGTTCATTCTCCAGGGTGAATGGGGGCCAGGTTTCAACGCGCAGAACAGGATGCTCGACGAATATATGGAGAAATACAATCTGCAGGATCAGGACTGGCGCAAGCAGAGACCCTGGTATAAGCGGAACTAGTAAGGGAGAGACGAAAGGCCGGGCGTAAGCCCGGCCTTTCTCGTCTGGAGTCTAAGATTTTGGTCTTGAGACGGAAGTCCGTAGCACAAAACAAATCTGGAGTACTTAACGAAGGAGGAGATCATGAAGTTGCGAAACCCAAACGTTTGCGGGGATCACCCAATGAATACCTTTATAAAACTACTCATGGTGGTTTTCTGTTCAAGCTTGTTGAGTGCGACTGCCTTGGCAAAACCGGACAAGGTAGATGGCATCAACGTACCGTCTGGCCGCATCCCGCAGAAGATCAAAAACAACAAGTACCCCCGCACCTACTATCCCAATACTGAAAAGATCGGCAAAGAAGAGATGCGCATTACCGCCATTGGCACAGGTATGCCGAATCAATCACCCAGCAATGTCGCGGCGTCCTTTCTGGTTGAACTCGGCAATGGTGAATCTTTCCTGTTTGACGTGGGTACCGGCGCCACCGATCGGCTTGCCGGCCTCGAGGTCGATTACGCAAAGTTAGACAAGGTGTTCGCCAGTCACCTCCATACTGATCATGTCGGCGATATTGCCGGATTGTGGGTCGCGGGATGGCTGAATGGTCGCTACACCCCGTTACATGTTTATGGTCCGTCGGGCTCATCCCCTGAGTTGGGTACCAAGGTGCATATCGATCATATTCGTGCCGCCTGGGCCTGGGATGTCACATCACGGGCGGGTACGCTACCGAATGCCGGCGGTGAGATTGTTGCTCATGAATTTGATTTTTCCAAGACTGCCGTCATTTACAACAAGAACGGTGTGAAGGTTACAACGTTTCCCGCCATCCATATTCGTGATGGTTCTGTCAGCTTTCGTCTGGACTGGAACGGCCTGAGTTTTGTGTTTGGTGGCGATAGTGTGCCAAACAAGTGGTTTGCCAAGGAAGCCAAAGGCGCTGATGTTGTCGTGCATGAGTGTTTTTTCACGCCAGAGCAGTGGATGGCAATCGCCGGGTTCCCCTATAAACAGGCCTATTGGGTAACGTCGCTGATCCATACGCCACCCGAAGGTTTTGGCAAGCTGATGTCCATGGTGAAGCCGCGCATGGCGGTCGCCTATCACTACTGGAACCACCGTGACATTGAGTTGGAAATATTCGAACGTGTCCGCAAGACTTACGATGGTCCCTTGACCATGGCGGATGACTTAACGGTCTTAAATGTTACGAAAGGCCATATCGAGGTTCGAGAAGTCACTTTCAACCATGAGGCCTGGCCCATGGGCACCAGTAAGGAGTGGGATACTGCTCCCCGCGGCGAACCGGCTACCGGATTATCGTCAGACTGGCTGATTAAAGGCAAACTGAAAGGGATGAATCCTGCTCCCACGCAACCTATCGAATAACAGGCGAACTAAGGCCGGGCGTAAGCCTGGCCTTTCTCGCCTAGAGACTCAAGACTCCAGACTAAGGACTAGAGACTCAGGACTTTTGCCTTACTATCCGCCGATACTTAATATATGGTTTCTTGCCCGTTTTCGATAATGGACAGCCGGCTTTCCGCATTCCATGGACTACATACATTACATCAGAGCTTTCTTTATTTTTATTTCCGTTCTCTTGGTTTCGCCGTCAACCAGAGCAGACTGGATCAATCTCACCGGTGCTGAGACCGCGCCAAACATCGCCGAGATCTACGTTCTGGACAATCACGTCAAGCTGGTGTTAGAGGCCTACATCGGCGACCTAAAGACGTTTGAGGAACTGATACCGGACGAGTGGTTGAAGGATCTCGATGGGCAGCGGCCAGCGCTGGCTGAACAACTCCGCGTTTTCTCCTCCAAGAAATTTCAGTTCGTCACCGAGACGGGTGAAAAACTGCCAGCGCAATTGCAACTGCTCGAGCCGCGACTGCGCAAGGATCGAAAATCACCCTTTGCCGGCATGATCAATCCAATCACCCGCCAACGAGTGCCGGAAGCGCCGTCGGACAAGCGGGTGCTCTATGTTGAGCTTGTCTACCCGTTCAAGGAAAAGCCTAAGGAACTAACCATTATCCCGCCCTTGGACGAGGAGGGGCGTGCCTTGGTCACAATTGGTTTTATCGCCTACCACAAGGCAGTACCTATCATCGATTTTCGCTATCTCGGCGCGGCTGCGCATGTCACTTTGGAATGGGAAGATCCCTGGTATACGAAGTTCGACAACCCGAACCTGAAACGCCATCACAAGTCGGCCCTTATGTCCTATCTGTACGTTGAACCCTACGAGGTGCGCCACGAAGTTCTTACGCGCGTCAAGGATCTGGAGCAGTGGATCGATCTCGGGCTGCGGGGCGATGAGTACATCGAACCTGATGAACTCGCACCGCTCAGGCAGCGCATCGGCGAGTTTCTTTTGCAGAAGAACGCGGTGCGAGTCGATGGTAAGGCGCTTAAACCCATTCTTGACCGAACCAACTACGTGAAGGTCGCCTTAACCGGCATTCAGCTCATCGAGAACCCTGAGCGATTGGAAATATCGAGTACCATCGTCGGTGTCATCATCACCTACATCACACAGGGCTTGCCACAAGAAGTCACCGTCGATTGGGAGTTGTTTACGGATCAGATCCAGCGCGTACCGGCGACCGCCATCGATCCGGCGGGGCCGTTCATATCTTATGTGGAACCGCGGGACAACGTGCACACGTGGACCAATTTCTTGAAGAACTATCAGCTGCCAACGGTGGAGGCGGTAGCGGTGGCCGGCTCGCTCGGACGAGTCAACGTTCCCATGGGCAGTCTCGCTTTTCTAGCAACTTTGTTACCGGTTGGCTGGCAGATCGGAAGGCGCCGACGGCATGGTAAATCCGTCATGGTCCCAATCGTGGCAACGGTAGCGCTGCTCGGGGCGAGTCTGGCTGCTTACCCCTATGCGCAAATCTCGGTGGCAAAGCCAACTGCTATCGCCGGGAACCTTGAGGGTGAGCCCGCGGAAATACTCTTGCACACACTGCTCAAGAACGTGTACCGGGCCTTCGATTTTCGGGAGGAGGAGGACGTCTACGATAAGCTCGCGCTCAGTGTCAGCGGTGATCTGCTTGCGAGTATTTATTTGCAGAACCGCAAATCGTTTGCCATACAGAAGGCGGGCGGTGCCCAGGCCAAGATCAAAGACGTCGAGATCCTCGATGTTGCGGCCGAGAAAATTTCCGAGCGCCCGTTGGCGTTCGCATTAAAATCTAAATGGACGGCGATGGGAACGGTCGGCCACTGGGGTCACGTGCATACGCGCAAGAACCTTTACGACGCTATTGTTACCGTGGAGGCGGTCGAGGGTAACTGGAAGATTATGAATCTTGAGTTACTCGAAGAGAAACGCGTTGATCCATATACGCAGACGAAATCGTAGTCTCTAGTCTTGAGTCTGGAGACTGGAGCAGAAAAAGTAAGTCCGGAGTCTTGAGACTGGAGTCTGGAGTCCTTAGTCTTTGGTTGGGCACATCGGTATCTATTATGAAAAAAGCGCTCATGTTTATAAAGCATGAGTTTTTGGAAATGCTCCCACCCACTATTTTCTTTTTCGTGGTTTTTCATATCATCGCGTTTACGCGGGCGCTCATGACCGAACAATACGGTATATCTATCGCGTCCTCTTCAGCCGCTACTATCGGCGCACTTATTGTCGGGAAATCAATCTTAATTGCCGATAAACTGCCCATATGTAATTGGTTCTGCGAGAAGAGGCTTATTTATAATGTCGCATGGAGAACATTTCTTTATGTAATCATTGTTTTGCTTTTTCAATTTCTGGAGGAACTGATCCCGCTTATCTTCAAATACGGAGCAATCTCGACGGCCAGCGAGCACTTAATCGAAGAAATAAAATGGCCTCGATTCTGGGCTATCCATATACTTTTTATCGTATTTCTAGTTATCTACAACGTAGCCACGGGGGTCATCGGCGCAATTGGTCGTAATGAGCTGCTCGACATATTGGTCAGCTCGAAGAGCAATCGCTCGACCAAAGTTGATTGGAAAGGCTAATGGGAAGTTGAGCAAGAGTCAGCAGCCTAAATAGGTCTGGGATTAATGTCTCCAGACTAGAGACTAGAGACTAGAGACTAGAGACTAAAGACTAAAGAATGATTTCCATCCACTCCCTTGAATTTCACTATCGCTACGGCGAGTTTCGCTTAAGCGTACCCGAGTTTCGTGTGACTCAGTGTGAAAAGGTTGCGGTCATCGGGCCAAGCGGCTCCGGCAAGACCACGCTGCTGAATTTGATCGCCGGGATCTTTACGCCGGTCAGCGGCACCGTCAGTGTCGACAATACAGAGGTAAGCGCGCTCAACGATGCGCGAAGGCGCGACTTTCGCATCACCAACATCGGGTTTGTATTCCAAGACTTTGAGCTGCTCGACTATCTCAATGTCTTAGATAATGTCGTTCATCCTTACCGCATTACCCGTGCGCTAACGCTGGATAGGAGTGCACGAGAACGGGCGGTCAGCCTTGCCGAGCGGATGGACATCGGCGACAAGCTCACGCGCTTCGCCGATGACCTGTCTCAAGGCGAAAAACAACGCGCGGCCATCTGTCGGGCACTGCTGCCACATCCGAAACTGATATTGGCAGATGAAGCCACAGGTAATCTTGATCCAGAAAACAAGACTGTCATTTTGGATCTGCTGTTCCAAACCGTCGAAGAGCATGACGCCACGCTACTCGCCGTCACCCATGATCAAGAGTTATTGAAACGCTTTGATCGGGTAATCGATTTTCAGGATTTTCGTCATAGGGACGCGGCGTGATCGATAGCCTGTACATCGCCTGGCGCTATGTCCGCTTCAACAAGATCAAGACGGCGACACTGATTGCCTGTATTACGCTGATTGCCTTCCTGCCGCTTGCATTGCAATTGTTACTCGACGAGAGCGAACGCCAGCTCATGTCTCGCGCTGTGTCCACGCCGTTGCTGGTTGGCGCTAAAGGGAGCGCCCTCGATCTTGTGATGAATACACTTTATTTCGATGACGAGGTACCCGAGTCGATCGCGATGATGGACGCCGACCGCGTGGAAGAATCGGGTTTGGCTTTCCCAATACCTGTCTACGCACGCTTTCGCGCGCGCGATTACCGCATCGTCGGCACGACCTTGGATTATTTTGACTTTCGTGGTCTCGAGATTGCAGCCGGACGGCCGCTCGCCATTGTCGGCGATGCGGTGCTGGGTGCAGCCGTGGCGGATCGGTTAGGTCTCAAGCCCGGCGATGCCCTTATTTCCTCACCGGAAAATCTGTTCGATCTGGCGGGGGTGTATCCCCTAAAAATGAATGTGGTCGGTGTCTTAAAAAAATCTCACACGTCGGATGACCTGGCGGTATTTGTCGACATCAAGACCGCCTGGATTATTGAAGGGCTGGGGCACGGACATCAAGATCTCATCAAAAGTCAGGATGCAAGTGTGATCCTCAAGCGCACCGAAAAGAATGTGACGGCGAATGCCAAACTTCGGATTTACACGGAAATAAGCAAACTCAATTTGGATTCGTTTCACTTCCACGGTGATGACTCAAAGTACCGGGTAACCGCGGTTATTGCGCTACCCAACGACACCAAGTCCGGCACCATCCTGCGCGGGCGCTATATCTCTGATGGTGCCACTAATCAGATCCTCAAACCGGCCGACGTTATCGACGGGCTGCTTCAGAACATCTTCCGGATAAAGAATGTGATCGACGGGGTGATCTTTCTCGTGGGCATCGCAACGGTTTTGGCCATCGTGCTGGTCTTCGCACTTTCTCTAAGACTGCGCCAGCGCGAGATCCAAACAATCTTTAAGCTGGGATGTAGTCGCATGACCATTGCGAAGCTGATGGGCGCGGAAATCTTTATCATCATCGTGTCGAGCGTGGTGCTGTGTGCGTTAATGATTGCGGTGGTCAATCATTTCAGCAATGATTTGGTTCGGATGGCATTTATTAGATAAATAAGTCTGGAGTCTTGAGTCCTGAGTCTGTAGGTTCAAAGCAAGACTAGACACTCCGGACTAAAAGACCAGGGACTCGGGAATAATGTCTCCAGACTTTCAGAACTTAAACTCCAGACTAAAGACTAAGGACTACAGACTGTTCTTAGCTGTCCTGTGCTTGATTTTGGCAGTTACGAACGCGCCGTCGACCGCAGAAGGCGCGCAGCACGAGAAGCCCACCGTTGCGGTTGCTAACTACCCACTCAAGTATTTCGCCGAACGGATTGGTGGCGATAGGATCAAGGTTGTTTTCCCAATACCGTTGGACGTTGACCCGGCGTTCTGGGTCCCAGAACCAGAAGGCGTGCTCACCTTTCAAGCAGCAGATTTGATCCTGCTAAACGGCGCCACGTACAGCAAGTGGCTCAATAAAGTATCGCTGCCGCGAAGGAAACTAGTTAACACATCGCAGTCATTCAAAGACCAGTACATCGAGATAAAGGGTTCGGCCACCCACACGCACGGTCCCGAAGGGGCGCATGCGCATGCAGGGCTCGCCTTCACCACCTGGATCGACTTCCAACAGGCCATCCAGCAGGCCGAGGCTATACGGGATGTGCTCGCGAGACTTATACCCGAACAAAAGAATGATTTTGAAGCCAACTTCTCCGCCTTGAAAGATGATCTGTTGACGTTGGATCGGCGCGCCAAAGAGATTGTCACAAACGAGCGCGCTCAGCCGCTAATCACCTCGCACCCGGTCTACGACTACTTCGCCAGGCGCTATGGCTTGAATATTAAGACCGTGCTTTGGGAACCCGACGAGATGCCAAGCAATGAACAATGGGTAGAGCTGATTAGTATATTAAGGAATCATCCTGCCAGGTGGATGATCTGGGAGGGTGAGCCCAGCCCGGATTCCGTTGACAAACTGAAGTCAATGGAAGTCGAAAGCCTAGTTTTTGATCCGTGTGTAAACGTACCGGATCAAGGCGACTTTTTGACTGTTATGAAGCAGAACGTCAAGAATCTAAGGTCGGCTTTTCGATAAGATATGAGAATGATCCAGAGAGACCTCGAAGATATTAGATTTTTTGAGGCAGTAACAAGACTTAAGACTCCAGGCTACGGACTAAAAGGGCTGGATGATGAGCCTGTTTGATCCGGACTACCTGATCCACATCGCGAATGTGCTCCTATTGGTGGCATTTGCGGTGCGCGATGTGCTACTGCTTCGATGCCTGTTTGTGGCGGGCAGCTTCTTTGCGCTGGGCTTCTACTATTATCAGTCACCCCCGCTGTGGAGCGCGATCGCCTGGACCGCCCTTTATATCGTGATTCACGCCTACTGGATCGTACGGATTATATTGGACAGACGTCCGATCGTGCTGACGCCCGATGAGGAAACCCTATACCGACTCGGCTTTGGCTCGCTTGATCGGCGCAAGTTCGCCAGGCTCGCCGGATTGGGAGAATGGCGAGACGCCGCGGAGGGCCAGCAACTGCTAAGCGAGGGTGAGCCGCTACGCGAAGTCTATGCTTTAATGTCCGGCCGGGTAACGGCACGTGTGGGCGACGACTTCATCGGCTCGGTGAAAGCCGGCCAGCTGGTTGGAACGGCGGCCGTACTGATCGATGGGGTGGCCCCGTGCGACTTCGTGGTCGAAGCGCCGGGTCGTTACATTGCTTTACCGCTCGCCGACGTGCAGGCGTTCTTAGACAAAGACCCCGATCTCCGGTCGCAGATTAGACAGATTATCAGTGCAGAGTTGGCAGCGAAAATACTCCAGCTCCTCCCAAAGCGGAGGAATATCTAAATATTAAGCGAGATCGGGATGAACGCGAGCTTGCTCGACTCACAATCGACGCCAACGCTGTGGAAGGGAATTGAACCGAGACCACAAGTATGGCTCTTCAATGAGGCGCAAGAACGGCCGAGACTCTCTGGTAAGTCTTTGTTGATCGTGGAGGAGATAAAATGAGTGCACTTGATATCTTTGCCTTGATTGTATTGCTCGCGCTGCTTGGTGCAGCGATTGCCATCTGGGTGATCTTGGGAATGATGCCAGGCAAGATCGCCCGATCGCGCAATCACCCCCAGGCAGAGGCCATCAATGTATGCGGTTGGTGGGGTGTCATCACGATGGGCATCTTGATGCCGCTTGCGTTTATCTGGGCGTACACCAATCCACCAGACCGTAAAACTG
>JAOTYM010000235.1 GCA_029861845.1 Gammaproteobacteria bacterium
ACCGCTAACTGGGGATTTTCGTCTCGGATTGGGAACATGGGTGTGAACGTTGACTATACCGTAGGTGAGCTTATCACTCCTGTTCGAACGTGCGTCGGCGATCAGGTTGCAGATGTACTCGACGGAACGGTGCTGCGGTGGGCGCCGATCGCCGATCGCCGATGCTCATGCGGCAACTCCGTATTCATGTTTCAATTTTCTCATGTTACTGGTCACGAAGTAATTTTTGGGGGATGGCGCAATCGTGCTCAAGCAATTTCTCAGGCTCGCCCTCGCAATTATTCTCGTGATGTTGCCGCTGTTCGGTCTTGCCCAGAATGACGAGACAGCCCGACCCAGAATTGGCCTGGTATTAAGTGGCGGTGGCGCACGTGGTGCCGCGCATGTTGGCGTGATCAAGGTGCTGGACGAAATGCGGATACCGGTCGACTACATCGGTGGCACCAGCATGGGTGCGATGGTCGGCGGCTTGTACGCGTCTGGCACGAGTGCCGACGAGCTCGAGCGTATTTTTGAGGATGCGGATTGGTCGATGGTTGCCGTTGATCAGCCGCCGCGCGCACATCGTTCGTATCGCCGAAAAACTGACGACTTTGGGTTCTTGGTCGACTTTGAAGTTGGGGTAGACAAAGAAGGTCTCATTGTCCCTCAGGGCATCGTGCAGGGTCAGAACCTCACGCTGGAATTGAGACGCCTACTCATGCCCGTCGCCACCATCGGTGATTTTGATCAATTGCCGATTCCGTTTCGGGCCATCGCGACGGACCTGGTCAATGGCAACGAAGTGATTCTAAGTGCTGGTGATCTTCCCATGGCGATTCGTACCAGCATGTCGGTACCCGGAATTCTCAAGCCCGTACGAGTGAACGGTCGCTTGTTGATTGACGGCGGTGTAGCCAACAATCTTCCTGTCGCAGTTGTCCGGTCGATGGGCGCCGATGTCTTGATCGTGGTCGATATTGGCACCCCGCTCGCGGAAGAGGAAGACCTGGACTCAGCGCTGCAAATGATGAAGCAAATGACCACGATCATGGGACGCGCGCGTACCGAGGACCAGAAGAAGCTCATGACGGGCGAGGACGTGTTCATTGAGCCTGATCTTGGCGCTATTACCGGGCAGTCCTTTGGTCAGATACTCCAAGCCATACAGCAAGGTGAGGTGGCAGCACGGGAGTCGATGGCCGAACTCAGCCGGCTCTCGGTATCGGAGGAGGCCTATGCGGCTCACCGCCTGTCCTTGCAAAGGGCTCGCCGGGATCCGCCGGTAATCGAGCAGATGGTTATCGAGAACGAGTCCCGACTCTCGTCCAAGGTGCTGGAGGCAAGGCTCTCGGACCAACGCGGCGTGGCCCTGGACGCAGATCAGCTCAATGAAGACCTCACTGAAATTTACGGTTTCAATACCTTTGAGACCGTCGACTATTCGATCGAGCAACGCGATTCGGAGAATGTGCTGGTGGTGCGAAGCAAGGCCAAGAGCTGGGGGCCCAACTACCTTCGGTTTGGCATTAATCTGGAGGACGATTTCAGCGGCAACAGCAGCTACAATTTCGCCGCCAGGTTCACGAAGACCGACATAAATGCGAGAGGCGGGGAGCTTCGTGCCGACGGCATCGTGGGTTCAACTCCGCATCTCGCCGTAGAACTGTATCAACCGCTGGACTACGCATCGCGTTGGTTTGTGAATCCGCGCGTGAGTTATCAACGCTCAGCGCAAGGGCTCTTTGATACGGGTAATCAGATTGCTCAGTATCGCTCCGAAGAAACTGAGATATCCCTCGGCGTTGGCCGACAACTAGGCAACTGGGGCGAGCTGCGTTTGACGCTGGCACGCGGATTCGCGGATCGAGAGGTTCATATCGGGGATCCGGCGCTGGGTGGCGGGACGGGCAATGTCACCAGTTTCAGGTTGGGTTTCGGCTACGACACGATTGATCGTTTCGCCATACCGCGCGACGGATCATTCGTTCAAGCAAACTGGCTGGGATTGCGGGAAGGATACGGCTCAGACGTAACAGCGGATATTGGGCAGTTGATACTCCTGAAGCCACAGACCTGGGGAAAGAACACCGTTTTGCACTGGTGGGACCTGAGTAGCGTCAGCCAGGCTGGTGATACACCCTTTAATGCGTTTTCGATCGGCGGACTGTTCAATCTATCCGGCTACGGACGGAATGAATTGCAAGGCGATCATCGTGCAATAGGTCGAGTTCTGTACTATCGCCGGCTGACCGAATACGCCTTGCCGAGAGTCGGGACGCCTGCGTACCTTGGCGCGTCGATCGAGATCGGCAACGTGTGGCAAGACCGCGACGATGTCAGCTTCGGTGACGCTCTGACTGCCGGCAGTGTTTTTGTCGTATTCGATACTGTGGTCGGTCCGATCTACCTGGCCTACGGTGCTGCCGAAGGCGGCCGCCGATCAGCGTACCTGTTTTTCGGGCAAACCTTCTGAGAAGACATGGACTCACGCACCCTCGTGCCCGGAACCGGTTTACTTGCGACTCTTGAAAGTGTCGGGCTCATTGTCTGGAATCTCATCGCGACCCCATTTATCGGACACAAACGCCTTCGCTGGGGCACGCAAGAGACAGAAGCCATGGATCCACTGCCCGGGGACGAACTCGTTCCGGACCCGAAGTGGACCTATACGCTCGGCGTCGACATCGCGGCGGCGCCACAAGCGGTCTGGCCGTGGGTGGCGCAAATCGGGCAACGGCGGGGTGGCTTCTACAGCTACCAAACGCTGGAGAACATGTTCGGATGCAAGATCGCAAACACCACCGAAATCCTGCCCGAGTATCAACATCCCCAAGTCGGCGATGAGATCTACCTGCATCCGACGGCACCGGGAATGCGGATCGAGATCGTAAAACCACCGCACGCATTGGTTCTGTTCGGCTCGCCGGCCGACATTAAAGCCGAGGATAGCTGGGGGATCTTTACCTGGCAGTTCGCAGTCCGGCCCGCGCCGAACGGCAGGAGTCGGCTCCTGACCCGGGGGCGCAGCGACTATTCTCCGGGGTGGGCCACGAGGCTCGCGTTCGGGCGTTTTCCTGTCGAACCCATCACGTTTGTGATGAGCCGCAAGATGCTGCTG
>JAOTYM010000114.1 GCA_029861845.1 Gammaproteobacteria bacterium
TCCGATCTCAACGCCGTGTCATTCGGTTGGAAGGTGATATACCTTCACCCAGCTCGCCGCCCCGCGGATGCCATTTCCATCCCCGTTGTCCGGAGGCAATGGCTCAATGTCGGGAGAGTTATCCGAGGGCAGCACACTTCAGTGACTCACACGAGGCGTGCTGCTTCTTATACCAGCAAAGATAAATCAACACCCCGGCGCGGGCGTTTAACCGCTAGCTGTGCTGTCGGTCGATGAGACTTGCGTCGGACTGATCCAGATTTTCAGCTTCCTGCCGACCTGAAGGATGTCGCGCGTACGCATGCGGTTCCAACTTGCGAGTTGACGAACGTAGACCCTGTACTTGCGGGCGATACTCCACAAGGTTTCACCTTTACGTACGCGATGAATAATCTTGGCCCGACCGCGCGGGCCAACCCTAGAGCGTGGCAGTGGTCGCGTAATGTTAGCGACGTTTCTGCTAAGTGGGCGGCTCGATATCGGGATCATTAGATTCTGATTAACGCGAATAAGCGTCCCGCGAACGTTGTTCGCCTTTTTGATCGCCAAAACGCTCACGCCGTAGCGCTTGGCGATTTCGCCCAAAGTTTCGCCCCGCTTTACGCTATGACGTCGCCATTTGATGCGTGCGTCTTGCGATAAGTTGGCAAGGCCCGTACTGAGCACGTCTTTGTTGTCTATCGGCACCAGGACCTGGTGTGGGCCGGTCGGGTCAGTGGCCCATCGCCGAAAGCCCGGGTTGATATCATAGAGATCACCAACTGGGACGTCAGCGAGCTTGGCGACAACGTTTAGATCGATCTGCGATCCTAAGTCGACCCGTCCAAAATAGGGCTCATTTGGGATGGGCTCGAGCGTGATGCCATACTTCTCCGGATTCGACACGATATTGATCATGGCCATTAGCTTTGGCACATAGTGCTGGGTCTCTGCTCTTAGACGTGGCAGATGCAAGTAACCCGTAGGCAGGCCTCGACGCCGGTTACGCTCTCTAAGGTACCTGATCTTGCCCTCACCGGCATTGTAGGCGGCGAGGGCTAGATACCAGTCATCGAACTCCGCGTGTAGGTCTTCCAGATAGTTTAGGGCTGCCGTGGTGGAGGCCACGACATCACGACGGCCGTCGTACCACCAGTTGACTTTTAGACCATAGCGCCGGGCAGTTGATGCAATGAACTGCCATAAGCCCGAAGCCCGTGCATGTGAGTAAGCGTGGGGTTGATACGCGCTTTCAATCGCTGGTAGCAAGGCGAGGTCCATGGGCAGTCCACGCCGATCTAGTTCTTCCACAATGTGGTACAGAAATAACCTGGCACGCTCCATCTTGCGTTTCATGTACTTTGGGTTCTTGCTAAACCAGCGCTCGTGATAGGCGACACGCCGATCCTCTAATTTGGGGAGGCGCAGCCCGCTTCTTATGCGATCCCAAAGATCGGTATAGTGCAATGTCGAAGAAGTGCCTTTCGCGGGATCTACCTGCCGAGTATCGATGGCGTCGGCAACGCTAGTAGGTAGATCTTGCTCGTGCGGTGTGTTGGTCGACAGATCGGCGCCGCCTGACGTCGACGGTGTCTGTTCAACCGTGCCCGCAGGCCGAGAATAGATAGCACGAGTGAAGGCAGAGACAGCACTGGGTTGGTCTAACTCATCGGGTGCATCGGTAGATGTTTCTCGGGTCGCTGTCTGCCTGACCGGTGATGCAAGTTTCGCCGGATCGGTTATGGCGTTGATGTCGGTGGTGCCACTTTGTGTATCCAGATCAGTCGGCACCACATCAGCTGCAAGCGGCCGGCTGACTTTAGCCGATTGGTTCACCGGAGTTGGTTGCGACGTTTGTGCATTGACCGGCTTTGCCGGTGCAAATGCGCTACATCCCGTTAGAACGAGATAAATTAACAGGGCTGCGGAAGCGAGTAAGAGGCCGTCAGTTTGTTTTTGTGCCACCCGATGCATAGTTACTTATTATTCCGCCCACATTACCCAAATGTAGGTTGATATCGGTATGACGTCAAATTTATTGACCCTAGGAATGTGCTGTTTTTATGGGCAAGATATGGGCCACATTGGTGGTCAAAATGGTCGAAAACGGCGCGTTCAGGAGGTATTCAAGGTGTGGCCGGGTTTGCGTCCAAAGTGTGGTGTTGTCCTGGCAAGCGTGGGCGTGTAAAAAAGCGGTTATGGTGAGAAATCCCAGATGCCTCGGTGGGCAGGTTTATGCACAAGTGTAAGTCTGGCCCGCAGTTGCGACAAAGCCTGCGCGCTTGGTTCGACTCTCCTCTGGGTCGTTCGCTGCAGGCGATCGAGACGAATCAACTGCGGACTATATTGCCCCGGTTGTATGGCCTGGTTACCCTGCAACTGGGTTCGCTTGGCAAGATGGACATGATGCAGGGGTGCCACACACCCACACGCGTCGTCCTTGATCTCTTGCCTAACGGCGACACTGCAACGGTGCAAGGCGTTCCAGAAGCAATCCCGTTTGATACGCGAAGTGTCGATGTGGCGTTGTTGCCGCATACACTGGATTTTGCTGACGATCCCCATCAAGTGCTGCGTGAGGTCGACCGTATCTTGGTTCCGGAGGGTCATGTGATCATTCTTGGGTTCAACCCGTTAAGCCTTTGGGGATTGCGGCGCACACTTGCTGCCCGTCGTGGTCATGTACCGTGGTGTGGAAACTTCTTACGGTTGGCGCGCCTAAAGGATTGGCTGAGGCTATTGGAGTATGAATTGATAGGTGGCCACATGATGTACTATCGGCCTCCGTTGCAGAACGATCGACTCATGGATCGATTGTATTTTCTCGATGCGGTTGGTGATCGGTGGTGGCCGATGATGGCGGCGGCCTACATTGTTGTTGCAAAAAAACGTGTGTTTGGCGTGACACCGCTAAGAGCGCGATGGCGACGCAAGTCCGTTATCCGACCAAGTCTGTCAGAACCTGTCGTGCGCGGCATTCAGCGGCATGGATAAAGTGGTTATTCACACCGATGGTGCCTGTCGGGGTAACCCTGGACCGGGCGGTTGGGGCGCAATCCTGGCCAGCGGTAATCATGAGAAAGAACTATATGGCGCCGAGAGCGAGACGACTAACAACCGCATGGAACTGATAGCCGCGATTATGGCGCTAGAATCGCTCAAGCGCTCTTGTGATGTAACGTTGGCGACAGACTCGGTCTATCTAAAGAAGGGAATGACAGAGTGGTTGAGGAATTGGAAACGACGCGACTGGAAGACAAGTGGCAAGAAGCCGGTTAAGAATAAGGATCTTTGGCAACGTTTAGAAAAGGCGGTCGAACGACATCGCCTGCGTTGGCGATGGATTAAGGGCCACAGCGGTCATCCCGAAAACGAACGCGCAGATCAATTAGCGAATCGGGCGATTGACGAAATGTTGAGTTGAAGGGAACATGAGCGTTCCGGGCGACACATCTTCGAAAAAATGAGAAAATGAGGCGCGATGCGTCAAATTGTCCTCGATACTGAAACGACGGGCCTAGACCCTGAAGAAGGTCACCGAATCATCGAGATCGGCTGTGTAGAACTGGTCAACCGACGGCCCACCGGCAATACCTACCACCAATACATTCAACCCGACCGAGATGTCGAGGAAGGCGCACTCGATGTACACGGGATTACTAATGCGTTCTTGGTCGATAAACCGAGGTTTTCTGATATTGCCCAAGACTTTCTCGAATATACCAAAGGCGCAGAATTGATTATTCACAACGCGCCGTTCGATATTGGGTTCATCAACTACGAACTTACGCTCGCAAAAGCTAACCACGAAGACGATAGTGAGCGTGCTACCAAGATCGAGGAGCACTGCACGATCGAGGATACTTTGGTCTTTGCTCGGAAAATGCACCCGGGCCAAAAGAACGATCTCGACTCGTTGTGCAAGCGCTATAACATCGATAATTCGCAGCGGACGTTCCACGGCGCATTGCTCGACGCTGAGATCCTAGCCGACGTTTATCTGGCGATGACCGGCGGTCAGACTGGCCTATTCGACGACGGCCATGGTCCCGCACAACATTGGGTTGGCGACAGCAATATCAAACGCCTTGATCCCGATCGACCTCCTTTGTTAGTCATTCGCGCTAACGAACAAGAGATGGCAGCCCATGAAACCTGGCTGGATGAGATCAACCAGACGAGCGACGGCCGGTGCCTTTGGCGAAAACTAGACGCTTTACACTAAGCGCATTACCCAATCGGGATCGACTAGACGGGCCTTAAATGGGCGGGCGCTTGCCCGTCTTTTTTGTTAATCTCCGGCAGTGCCTAACCCAGTCATTACTGTCGAGCGCCTAACCAAACGCTTTGACGACATCACCGCTGTCGATGAGGTCAGCTTTTCCATTGCACAAGGGTCCACTGCAGCCTTGCTTGGGGGTAACGGTGCCGGCAAAACGACGACACTGGCGATGTTGCTCGGTCTCCTGATACCGAGTCAGGGCCGTGTCTCGATCTTTGGTGAGGATATGCTGCGGCACCGCTATCGTGTCCTGCCGCGCATGAATTTCTCTTCGCCGTACGTCGATTTGCCGCATCGTCTCACGGTGCGTGAGAATCTGACGGTCTACGCAAGGCTTTATGGATTACCGCATATCAAACCTCGCCTGGCTCGCTTGGCCCATGAGCTTGATCTAGAAGGTATCTTCAATCGCACTTATGGCCAGCTATCGTCGGGTCAGCGGACACGGGTTGCGCTGGCCAAAGCGTTACTCAACCAACCGGAATTATTGTTATTGGATGAACCCACGGCGTCACTCGATCCGGATAGCGCCGATTATGTACGTAGTTATTTAGAAACCTATCAAGCGGATTCGGGCGCGACGATTTTACTGGCATCCCATAATATGTCTGAAGTCGAACGTCTGTGCGATGATGTAATGATGTTGCGCGCCGGCAAGATCGTCGATCGTGGAACGCCGCGTAGTCTACTAGACCGTTACGGAAGACAAAACATGGAAGAGGTGTTCATAGATATTGCGCGTGAACGCTACCTTGAGCTCGGGGGTGAGCCGCGAAAGGCTGCGAAGTGAGCGCATATCTTAGTCATACCATTGGATCGTTCCGTCGCATCGCGGCTATGGTTCTGCGAAATGTGTATCTTCTCCGCCGCTCTTGGCCTCGAATCCTTGAATTGATGTACTGGCCGACTGTACAGATGATTCTGTGGGGGTTTATTACACTTTTCTTTGTCAATCACAGCTCATGGGTGGCGCAAGCAACCGGCATTCTTATATCGGCCGTACTGCTCTGGGACGTGTTGTTTCGTGGGCAACTTGGTGTATCGGTGATTTTCTTGGAAGAGATGTGGTCACGAAATCTAGGTCAGTTATTCGTGAGTCCATTACGTCCGATTGAGCTAATTGGCGCGCTTTTCACTATGAGCCTCATCCGCACCATCATCGGTGTCGGCGGTGCATCGCTCATTGCGATCGGGCTATTTCATTATTCGATATATGATCTGGGATTGCCGCTGATCGCGTTCTTTGCGAACCTGATAGTGATGGGTTGGTCCATCGGCCTGGTCGTCTCGGGTACGGTACTACGTTACGGTCTCGGGGCTGAGAGCTTGGCCTGGATATCGGTCTTTGCAGTACAACCCATCAGCGGGGTCTATTATCCCATCGACGTATTGCCACCATGGCTACAGCATGTGGCGTTTGTGCTGCCCTCCAGTCATGTGTTTGAGGGGATGCGTGCGGTGCTGATCGATCACACGTTCCGCACGGATTTGTTATTCAATGCGTTGGTGCTGAACGTGTTCTATCTTGGCGGTGGCATTATCGCGTTCTTGCGCTTTTTCAGGGCGGCGAGAATCGGCGGTCAGCTCGTACACGTTGGGGAGTAGCGGAAAGTTACGCCCTGGACGCGCGCTTACTACTTACTCCTAATCGCATCCCAGACCTGATCATCTTCACGACGCCCGGTGCCTTGGCGGCGATTGTCTTTGCTCGGTTCCCAGCGCAGCATCGTACGCCGGTCTATACCGGAGCGCCGCACAAACTCGCGTTGTTCAGGCCCAGCATAACTGCTGGGATTGGTTGTTTCCTTGCCCATTGCACCCCACTCCTGCAGATGAACATACGTATTCTATCGAATTTTGGCCGAGCGAGAAACTCGTGGCAAGGATCTAGGGTGCGAGGCCTAAACGTTCGCGCATTCCTCGGCCGAAGCCGAGCTCATCACAAAGCGCACTCAACCGATTTCGATCGGCCGGCTGCCGCAGCAGCTGTTCAGGGTCAAAGCTGATCGGGGCATCGACGGCGATGTCCGCGAGTTGTTGTGATAGATAAGCATCTGCTTTGCCATTCTTAAGCGCCTGATGCACATGCGCCGCGCGTCGGATCTTAAGATGGGGTACCTGATCCAAGCACTCATAAATAGAATTCAGCGAGCCAAAACGATCGAGTAAATGTACCGCCGTCTTCTGGCCGATACCGTTTATTCCAGGGATGTTATCGACTTTGTCACCCATGAGCGCGATGAGGTCAGCGATCTGGGTCGGCATGACCCCAAAGTGTGTCTTGATGTCGGCAGGACCGAATCGCCGGTCGCGTGTAAAGTCCCACCAAATGTCGCCGTCATCGATAAGCTGCGTTAAGTCTTTATCGCCGGAAACGATCACCATCTTAAAACCCTTGCTACGCATGTTGTATGCGAGCGTGCCGATCAAGTCATCGGCCTCGTGGCGGGCACTGACATAGCTCGCAAGCCCCATCGCTTCACTCAGTTCTTGGCAAGCCGCGAGCTGAGCTTCGAGCTCGGGCGGCGGAAGCTCGCGATTCTCTTTATAGGCAGGCAAAATGTCATTGCGAAACGATGTTGTTAGGCTCTCGTCAAAGGCGACCGCAATATACTCGGCGTCGGTCTGTGCCAGCAAGCGGGCGAGAAAGTCGGCGAAGCCATACACGGCATTGACGGGATTGCCGTTTGCATCCGTCATGGTGTCGGGTAATGAGAAATAGGCGCGAAAGATATAGATACTCGCGTCAACCAGGTAGAGCTGCTTCAAACCTGTTCACTTCCTGTTCGTTTGCCGTGTCGGGCGATGTGGACGAGATAGTCGTGACTCGCCATGTGTGAACGCTAGCTGGCAATATCTCAAACTCGCCTCGGACCACCAGTTTAGCGATCACGGATTATTAATCACGAATCACGAGATATTGGTGGGCGATGCTGGGATTGAACCAGCGACCCCTGCCGTGTGAGGACATAGCATATCTGCTTGGTTATTGATATTTTAATCACTTACGCGCATCGGCCCCGCGTGTTCGTGACTGGAAATGACAGGAATTGACTGGAAATGTCTGGAGTGAGTCACGATTTGGTCACGCTAGGTCTGGCGGCAGTGTGACTACTTCAGTCTATCAACGCTTCGTACTTTACTGCGCTTTTGGTGGGACTCGGTACATTAGCAGAAACTGTGATCTGACCCCGGTTTTTTCCGCTGATGCAGACAACGTCATTGCCGAGCGATTGCGTTTCGCTCAGGATGAGGGGCAACTATCTCAATGGTTAGGCCCACAGGCCCTGGCGCGGGTGGTAGTTTCGATCATGCGGTCTGTTGCGACACGCGCGCGAGTTGGCGCCACACGTAACGAGCTTTCTACCCTGGCCGAGGGCTTTGTGACGGCGCTGTTTCCGGCGTAGATTTTCTGGTGGCCTTGCACTAAACGGAGATGTCCAAAAACCCCATCCCGTCAGAGCGCCTACCAAAACGACTCACCCCGTTCTCAAATGACATCAATCTCAACGCATGGACACGATGATCTTCAGTACATCGTACGAGCTCTTTCGTGCAAAATTTCAATAAAACCCAAAGTATTATCCATTCGCGAAAGCAAAATGGCTACAACCGTGCCAAATGGACTGGATTGTCGTTCCACATTAGGTAATTTCCAACGTCTGCACACCCCGATAAATACGATTCCAGTAGACGAACACGTGCTTTATACTCCCTATACTCCTGAGGAGCTTAAGATGATAGAACTGACGGTGAACGGGAAACGTCGCCAATTTACAGGTGATGAAAACATGCCCCTGCTGTGGTTTGTGCGCGATGAACTAGCGTTGACAGGGACTAAATTTGGGTGCGGCGCGGGCCTGTGTGGCGCGTGTACCCTGCACGTCAATGGTCAGGCGGTCAGAAGTTGCATAACTCCTGTTAGTGCGGCAAAAGGCAAGAACATTACGACCATCGAGGGCCTGGATCCGGGTGGCAATCATCCGGTGCAACGAGCCTGGCGTGAACATAACGTGCCGCAGTGCGGGTACTGCCAGGGCGGCCAGATTATGCAGGCCGCGTCTCTGTTAAAAGGCAACCCGGATCCTTCGGACCAGGAAATTATCGATGGCATGTCGGGCAATATTTGCCGCTGCGGTACCTACCAGCGCATCTTTGCTGCCGTGCGCACTGCCGCTAAGGAGGTGTAGTCATGTTTCAACAATACGCTGAATCGCTATTTAAGAACGACCTGACTTCGAACTCGAATTCCAACTCAACAAAGCCCGCGCGCATTGTGAATGTAAGCCGGCGCAATTTTCTTAAAACATCGGGATCCGCTGCGGCATTAATATTAGGTGCACAATGGACGTCAATGGTCTTTGTGTCTAAGGCAAAAGCGGCGAAGCAGTCATTCCAACCCAGTGTATTTATCAGTATTGACCACGAAGGTACGGTCACCCTCACCTCCGTTCGTGCCGAGATGGGCCAAGGTGTGCGCACCGGTCTACCAATGATTTTGGCAGACGAACTCGAAGCGGATTGGGGCCGAGTGAAAATTTGGCAGGCGCCTGGCGACGAGACCAAATATGATCCAGCAGGCAAAGACAAACAGGATACCGACGGATCCCGCAGTACCCGTCACCACTTCGATATTATGCGACAGTTGGGAGCTACTGGTCGCCACGTGTTGGAACGCGCCGCGGCATTAAAATGGGGCGTTAACGCCAGCGAAGTGTATGCGAAGGATCACCGTATCTACCATACCGCCTCCGGCAAATCGTTTGACTACGGTGAGCTGGTTGATGTCGCCGCTGACGTTCCCGTCCCCACCGATAAAGGAGCCATCCAACTCAAACATCCGTCCCAATGGAAATACATCGGACGAGATATGCCCATGGTCGATAATCTCGACATCAGCACCGGGGCGGCTAAATATGGTGCAGATGTCACGTTGCCCGGTATGAAAATCGCCGTGATCGCACGCTGCCCGGTCTATCGCGGCAAGGTCAAATCCTTTGATGCCAGTGCCGCCCTAAAAGTAGCGGGTGTCGATAAGGTCGTGGAAATTCCTGCATTAGCCGACGATAAGCCAGCAGAATTTCGTGCGCTCGGAGGCGTGGCGGTCGTAGGTACTAATACTTGGTCGGTCATTGAAGGACGAAAAAAACTCAAGATCGAATGGGATCCCGGCCATAACACGACCCACGATAGCAAAACCTATAACGAAACGCTGCGCAAGTCTGCCCATAAAGGCGGCCAGATTGTCCGCAACCGGGGTGACGTAGATATAGCCTTTAAGCAAGCAAATAAAGTCATCGAAGCCGATTATTTTGTTCCCTACTTCATCCATACGCCGATGGAACCGCCGGCAGCGATCGTGGACGCGACCAGCAAACCCGTCAAGGTGTGGGCCTGCACACAGTCACCAAACCGAGTTCGCCAGTATGTGGCTGAAGCCCTGGGCCTGGAAAAAACCGATGTTGAGTGTTGGCAGACCTTACTTGGCGGAGGCTTCGGTCGTAAATCCAAGCCCGACTATGTCTGCGAAGCCGCGATCTTGTCCAAAATGATAGAGACACCGGTGCGAGTGCAGTGGACACGCGAGGATGAGATTCAGCAAGGCTACTACCACGCGGCTAGCGCGCAGTATATGAGAGCGGGTCTGGATAAGTCCGGCAAAGTCACTAGCTGGCATCAATGTGGCGCCTGGCCCTCCATTCTGGGCCTGTGGGACCCGGCGCACAAAAACGGCTTCAAAATTGAGTACGGTCTGGGATTTGTGGACTGCCCTTACAATAACGTGCCCAACCTACGCATGGAAAATGGCGAAACCGACATCATGATTCGAGTCGGGTGGTATCGCTCTGTAAACAATATCCAACACGCCTTCGCGATGAATTGCTTTGCCCACGAACTCGCCACGGCGGCCGATAGGGATTACCTCGAGTTTATGCTCGAACTCATCGGCGATGCCAAGAATCTGGATCTGAGCAAAGATGGTGTCGAGGACATCTGGAACTACGGCGATTCGGTAGAAGACTGGCCGGTGATGCCCGTGCGCTTATCGAATGTACTTAAAACCGTGGCAACCAAAGCCGGTTACGGCAAACCCATGCACACGGGGCACGGTTTAGGTATTGCCTGCCACCAATCCTTCCACAGTTATGTCGCCACCGCCGTGCATGCCGTGGTGCGCGATGATGGCAGCATCCATGTTCCCCAAGTGGATGTCGCTATCGACTGCGGTCGTTACGTTAACCCCGAAGGCATCCGCAAACAGATGGAAGGGGCTTCGATATACGGTCATACCATTGCCATCCACGGCAAAATCACCACAACTAAGGGAGCGGTCAAGCAAAGTAACTTTCACGACTACCCCGTATCCCGTATGGCTGATGCCCCCTTGGATGTCAGAGTGCATCTCGTCGAAGACTACACCCACCTCAAACCATGCGGTGTTGGCGAACCGGGCGTACCACCCTATGCCCCAGCACTGGTGAATGCGATTTATCAAGCGACCGGCAAGCGGATTCGTACGTTGCCGATTGAAGAACAGTTGAGGTTGGCATAAGTTGATTAACCTGAATCTAGACCCAGGGCGCAGAAAGCTCCCTTTTTGCAAGAAACAACAATCTACTTCATAACAACTCTATATTGTTAACTACACCTAACAGATCATGGAACGAACCTTTAAGCCCATTCTTCAACATGATGAATGTGGTCCTTGTCGAGGTTATCTTCATACGATCAGGCAGTTGTTGAACTTCTTCAATATAATTGTCACCCGGTTTGCCGGCGACGAGGGCGTATGGTTTCGCGCACGATGAACGGCGTTGCCAGCGATCGCGCGGCTCGATACGTGGACGTCGATTAGCTGGGCGCAGACCGTTATAGACTTTGTTCGGTGTTTGGCCGTCCAAAGCGCTATGCGGACGCGCTTCGTTATACCTGTCCATGGCGAATTGCTATTCACGCCGCGAGCGGAAGCTGGACGAGCCCCCGACAGTATGTTCCCCACCGGAAATCCTCTAGGTCAGCTTGCTGGTTGAAGCTGCGTCCACACACTTGCGCTGGTGTGTCACCATCGAGCGAGGCGTGAACTCGATGCTCGTTGTAATATCGCCTAAATGCTTCCAGCTTTCGCTCCAAATCCATCGCGTTCCAAAATAAGACATGATCGAGGTATTCGCGGCGAACGGTCCCGATCAGGCGCTCTACAAATGGGTGGGAAAGCAATGGGATGGACTCCTCCTCCCTTTAACGGCATCTACGTGCCAGACTGGAGAATCGTCTACCAGTCACAAGAAGAGAAGGAGTCCACGATGAAGATTATCCGCGTTGGTGTTGATTT
>JAOTYM010000236.1 GCA_029861845.1 Gammaproteobacteria bacterium
AGCGACTTCCAACCAGCCTCAATCCCTATTTTGGCATGCAGGTCGGGCATACCTGACGGTATCCAAGCGAGTGGCGGGAAGAGGAAGAGCCAAATAGGCCACCAGAGAACGGACAGTTCAGCATCGAACAGGAGGTCACGGGGTATACACAGAACGGCGCTTACCAAATGCGTATGGAAAACGAGATTGGTTCAATTAAAAAAGGTAAGCTCGCCGATCTGGTCGTATTCGGCTGACGAATAAGCCGTTGCATATTTCGGCCAATGGGCAAGGAGAGGCTTTTATGGCGAACGCTTCGCTACAGCACCGTCGGGATCTTGCCCTGGGGTCAGGAGCAGAACTCTTTTATGACACGCCGCTCGAGATCGTACGGGGCGAGGGGGTCTATCTGTACGACCGGGACGGGCGACGTTACGTCGACATGTACAACAACGTGCCTTGCGTCGGACACGCCAACCCAGTCGTTGTCCAGGCTATGGCGAAGCAACAAGCTACCGTCAACGTTCACAGTCGATATCTTCACGAAGGAATCGTGACATTCGCTGAAAGACTCGCCGGGCTCAATCATGACGGTATCGAAAGCGTGGTATTCAGCTGCAGTGGTACCGAGGCGGTTGAAGTCGGCATTCAGATCGCCCGGTTGGCTACCGGGAACCGTGGCATCGTTTGTACAGACGCCACCTATCATGGCAACAGCGAACTCGTTGGGTCATTGAGCTACCTCGGCAACGAGCCGCCCGAGAACAGCGACGTTCGTGCCTTTCCGTTTCCTGAACGCTATCGGCCGCTGGAGGAAGGGGTAAGCGAAGAAGAGCTGTGCGAGGCGTACCTCGCTCGGGTCGAGGCCTGCATCGAAAATCTGAAGGCGCAGGGTCCAGGTTTCGCGACGCTGATCATGTGTTCGATTTTTGCCAATGAAGGCCCGCCGGACATTCCTTCAGGCTTCATGGCAAAGGTGACGGACCTCGTGCACAGGGAAGGTGGTCTGGTTATCGCCGACGAGGTGCAGTCCGGGTATGGTAGGACGGGCCTCTGGTGGGGGTACGAAACGACAGATTTCCTGCCGGACATCGTCGTCACGGGCAAGCCGATGGGAAACGGTCTGCCGCTTGGGGCAACTGCAGCGAAAAAGGCTTTCATAGATGCCTTCCGTGCCGAAAAGGACTATTTCAATACATGCGCTGCAACGCCGTTGCAGGCCGCAGTCGGAATGGCCGTACTCGACGAAATCGAACGCCTCGATCTCATCAGGAATGCAGCCGAGGTCGGTGACCGGTTGACCCGGGAACTTAAAGATCGCATTCCCGTAAACAACAAGATCGGGGACGCGCGTGGCTATGGTTTGTTTATTGGCGTCGAAATGATCAAAGACAAAGTGAGTAAGGAACCCGATGCCAAATTGGTTTTGTCATTGTCAGATCGGTTGAAGGACAAAGGGTTTCTGACGTCTTACTCAGGAAGATTCAATAACGTCTTGAAGATCAGGCCGCCGCTCGTATTTTCTCACGCGAACGCAGACGAGTTCTTGAGTGCTTTCGACGAATGCATGGGAGAAATAAGTGCGTAAGCACCGGGTCGTATCGCGTGACGCACTTGCCACCAGGGAGTCGTTTCGACTGCTCATAAGCTGCACAATTGGCAGGACTGTGCACTTGCTCCGCTCAGGAAATACGACGGTAATCAAGGATGACTGACGACGCCAGCCGCCTGCTGCATCACCGCACCGAATTCGACGACTGGCGATCCCTGACCATCGGCATCTACATGGCCCTGGCCGGCTATGCAGTTATGGTCGGCATTCCCGTAATCAGCACGTCGTGGGTTAACAACCTGGGTTTCTCCGAGGTCGAAGTTGGTCGTGTAGCCGGCGCTGATCTTGGCGGACTTGCGATTGGAGCCGTGATCTCAGCTTTGTTTGTGGCCAGGATTGATCGCCGATACCTGGCGGCGGGTGCAGCGTTCATTGCGATTGCTGCGAATGCACTCTGCATTGTCTACCAAAGCTACGAGATCACAGTTTGGCTGCGGCTGGTGGCAGGCGTTGGCAGTGGGGTCTATACGGGTATCGCAGTAGCAACCATCGGTGGTCATTCCAGGCCCGCGTTCGCGTTTGGTCTCGAGCTGTTCGCCTTCGCCGGTTCGCAGGGGGCCGAACTCAAGCTGCTGCCATTTCTCTCTATCGAGGGCGTGTATATAGCGCTTATCGCGACCTACGTCGTCGGCCTGCTATTCATATCGTGGCTGCCCAGGCGTCCGGTCGACAAGGCGCTGGACGTCGAGATCGATGTCGAGGAGCCCAGCGGTCAACATCACGCCGAACATAGACACGTGCCGGCTTACGTGCCGTGGATGGTATTGACGGCGATCGTCTTTACGTATATCAACATCGGCGCGTATTGGACCTATATTGAATTGTCCACCGTAGACACCGACGCATCACCGGAATGGGTCGCCAGCATGCTGTGGGTCTCGTCAGTATTCTCGGTGATCGGCTGCCTGTTCGCCGTGTTACTCAGCAACCGCTACGGACTTGCCAAACCGTTGCTTGTTACCCTGGTTTTTCAGGCCAGCATCGTCTTGATGCTCGTTTTCGGCATCACCAACCCAACTGTCGCGTTCAGTATGTTCTTCTTTAATTTCTGCTGGATCTTTGTCGATATCTACCAGGCAGCAACGATTGCGAACGTGGATCACTCCGGCAGATTCCCAGCGATGATTCCTGCTGCGCAGGGTTTGGGTAATTTTCTCGGCCCGAACATCGCGGCTACGGTACTGGCTTATGGCTTCGGTTATAACGGTGTGTTCATTATGTGCGCGTCGGCATCGATCGCGGCGATGCTCGTCTACCTCTATATGTACCAGATGCTGAGGAAGACGATTCCGGCGCTCGCTGACGCATCGTAAGTGCCGCGCTGTGGTAACCAAGATTGTCGATGAAGGCATAAGGGGCACGCATGGACAGTGACCTGGCTGAAACCCGATATACGGACGCTGCATGGCGGGCTGTAGAGCACTTTCCGGTTGATGCGAAGCGCATTGATCTCGTATTGCAGTCCGAGAATGTGACCTTTCGAGTCACAGTTCG
>JAOTYM010000237.1 GCA_029861845.1 Gammaproteobacteria bacterium
GTCGCCAAAACCAAAGCGCATCTGGCTACGCTGCATGACGAGGCTGAAAAGCTCCGCTGGAAGTTTCTCGGCACTCAGCACCGCCGCATTCGTAAGTCCGATTACATTCACGTAAGCGTTAAACAACGCTACTCCCGGAAACGCAGCTACCGCCCGGTAACCCTGACCAGGTTTATTGAATCGCGACGGTGGGAGCATGTGCGGGAGTGGGAACGGGTACTGACGTAAATGGGGACATGCTTAATTTTCGTTCTGCGGATAATTAAGCATGTCCCCATTTATTCAACGGCCGTAGGGATGGCGATGCGGTTTTATACCGCGGCCAGACCGATTTCAGCGCGAATTCTTGCGCAGGGCTTATAGGTGCCGGGCACCGTTTATTATTCGTTGATTCCCCGACCACTGGGACGCGGCGACGAATGCGCTAAAAGGTTATTTACAGTTTTTATCTTGACCGATGCGCTCCAAGACTTAAGATATATAGCTGAGTTTCAGAAATTCATAAGGAGCTACAGATGCCACCGGCACTTTACAAAAAGCCATTTCCGGGACTGGTCGGCCTTGTCGTAGGCTTCCTCAGTCAGTGGCTGGGTCATGCTGTTTGGGCTTTACTGCGTGGTGCTTTTGAAGCGCATGAATTTGCTGAACTGCTTTTGGGCGCTGTGGGTTTTGCCATTATCTGGAAGGGCCTGAAACAAAATGAAACGAACGGCACCTGGATGGGCATTCTTGGCGGTGCGCTGATCTGGGTAGGGTGGTTCGAATTTACATTCGATTTTTTCGGCGAGTTCTTCGGCATCGGCGATTGGGCATCGCCCAACGGGTCTACTGGCCAAGCCGGTACAATATTGCTGATGTCAACGATGCCTTTGATGCTGACTATGCTTCTTGTCTATGGCTTTGCCAACCGACAAACAAAGTGCAACTTCCTGCGCTGGTTCCAGAGACGCTTTCATGTGGATCCGGGTAAACCGACTTCCGGTAATGGCCGCAGTTTTGCCCGTATAACTGCCATGGAAGCTATTTTCGTAACCTGGTTCTGTTATCAGGTCTGGCTGTACATAGGATACCTGGCACCGCAATGGGGATTTATGGCAGCCTATATTGGCTGGGTCGTATGGGCTGTCTACATTTTCCTCAAGCTGATCAAGATATCGCGAGTCGCACTCGCTTTTCGTTATGGATTTCCCGTCGGTGTAGTCATCTGGGGTGCGTTCGAAATGCCGTCATATCTCGGCTTTTATGACGAGTATTGGCTGAAGCCTTTCGAATACCCCGTGCTAACGACCTTAACGATGCTGATCTTTGCCGGGGGATTCACTTATGCCGCTCGTTCCCCGGCGGCACTCAAGAAGGCTGATCCGAGCTCATAGGTGCCGGGCACCGTTTTATGTGTTTTTTTGTTCAGGGCTGGACCCATGCCCGTCAGTGGGAAAGAGTCGCAGCGTAATTGCTGCAACACACACAATGGGGTAAGCGAAATTATCTGGTGAGAGTAAAATCCAGATAAATACGGTTCGACCGCATAAATTCAACCAGAAAGGACAACCTGAAGATGAACATGCTCAGAAAAATCATGCTTGCTGCAGGCATGACAATGCTGACGGGTTTTTTGCCCGCAGCGTTCGCGAACGATCATTTCAGCGACGACTGGAAAATCAGTGTTTCAGGAGATGCTGAATCCGGCGGGGTGGTCAGTTTTACGCTGACGTTCGAACCGCCCGAGGATGGCACGGCAAGAGAAGCGATCACCATCGATACGCCGGTAGCTGCGGATGCCAGCGAAAATGACATTGCCGACCTGATTGCTAATTCCCTCGCCGCAGGATTGGATGAAGATGGTTTTGACGTCGACGTTTCCTGGGGCGAGCATGTCGAGGTCAAAGCAGAAGACGACACACCTGATTTCGTCATCACCATCGCCAACAACACGCTGCAGGGCGTCAGTTTCGAAATTGACGATTGAAATCTGATCAGTGCTAAGACACAACATCCAGTATTTCGATCGGGAAATTTGGCAAGAAGGAAAGAATATAGTGTATTCGTATTCTCACGCCGGGAAATCTGGCGCCGGTATGGGCTTGTTGCCCGGAGTCGCGCAGCCCCGCCCGTTGAACGCCGGTTTACAAGCTGACCCGCATGGGTTACACCTATCCTGCGAGGAACGGGTTCCAACATGAACAGCAACCACGACCTGGGCGGCCGCCACGGTTTCGGGCCGATCAAGTACGACCCTGACGACCGGGCATTTCACGAGCGCTGGGAGAGTCGGGTGTTCGGCATTAGCCTGAGCCTCGCCGGGCGCAAGGGCGTCAATCTCGACCAGGCCCGCTACCGCGGCGAACGGCTCGACCCCGTGGCCTATTTCGCGAACGGCTATTTTGGCCGCTGGCTCGCGGCGTTCGAACTGATGCTGCACGAGGAAGGTTTCCTCGCCGACGGCGAGCTCGAGGCTTGGCTCAGCGGCGTGCTGACGCAGCCCGCCAAGATGGCACCCGTGCCACGCTCCCGCGAGATGCTGCGGGCGCTCGCGCCGGAACGCGAGGTCGCCGCCGCGCCGCGGTTCGATGCAGGCCAGGCGATCGTCACGCGCAATCACCAGCCCGCGGGGCACACGCGGCTGCCGGCCTACGCCCGCTGCCGCCGCGGCGAGGTCACGCGCGTGCACGCGGCCATGGTGTTCGCGGACACCAACGCGGTTGAGGCCGGTGAGAATCCGCAGTATGTTTACACCGTGGCCTTCGACGGGCGGGAACTCTGGGGCGAAGCCGCGGAGCCGGCGACCACGGTCTGTCTCGACCTGTTCGAGAGTTACCTCGAGGCCGCCTGAACACGGGACTGAAGATGGACGCGATTCACGAACACGGCACGCCAGAGATCGCGACGCGCGTCGAGGCGCTCGAGTCGCTGCTCGTCGAGAAGGGCCTGCTCGACCCCGCGCGCGTCGACAAGGTGATCCAGTACTTCGAGCAGGATCTGGGGCCGATGAACGGCGCGAAGGCAGTGGCGCGCGCGTGGGTCGACCCGGACTTCAAGGCGCGGCTGCTCGAGGATTCGAAGGGCGCGTTCGCTGAGCTCGGCGTC
>JAOTYM010000115.1 GCA_029861845.1 Gammaproteobacteria bacterium
AGACGATAGGTAGATGCGAGCGCCCGGCGTGATAATCGATGTTGAGTGTGAATTGATCACCTGGTTTACCAGCAACGAGGCTACGTGGTTTGGCGCACGGTGAGCGGCGGTGCCAGCGTTCGCGCGGCTCGATGCGAGGCCGTCGATTAGCTGCAAGCAGGCCATTATAGACTTCGTTCGGTGTTTGCCCGTCCAAGGCGCTATGCGGACGTGTTTCGTTATACCACTCGACGAAGTAGCCGATTTCACGACGCACTGTGTCGCGCTGCGCTGGCACCATGATTCTTCGCATGCCTTCATCCTTCAGGGTACGGATAAATCGTTCGACCACAGCAATGCTGCCGTGTTGACCGACGGCACCGTACCGAGGCTTGATGTGCTTTCTAACGAGCCAGCGTGTGAAGTCATCGGCCGTAAACACCTTGTCTTGGTCGCAAACCAAGTATTTTGGGGTAGCATTAAAAGCGATGGCGCTTTCCAGAAAGGCAGAGATCGCGGGCGAAGTAGGGCGTTTCGAAAAAACGGCAAACCCGATGGCACGGCGCGAATACTGGTCGATGATCACGGCCACCCACCAGCAGAACGGCCAGCACTGCGGTAGGGCGAATGGTGACCAGGGCGCCCAGAAGCCGGCGCCCGTCGGCACAATAGTCAGGTCCATATGCCAGACATGGTTGGGTTTTCTAGCAATTACTACGCGGGCGGGCGAAGACGCTGTGTCTGGGGGTTCTGTCTCCGGCATTTCTCTGAGCATGCGTCCAACGGTAGTCGATCCGAGATGCAATCCGGCCCGACAGAGCGTCTGGGCGATCTTGACTTTACCCATACTGGGACAAAACGTTTTAAGCCGTTGAACGGCGTACCGCACGAAATCTGGAAACCTATTCACGGGTTCACGAAGTTGTACGAGTGCATTGGGCCCTTCTTCGTCGACACGCCTCATCCACGAGGCAATCGTCGTCGCCGTCACTAGAAAAGTATCGGCAGTTTGCTGCAACGACCACCCACGGGCGGCCCGCAGCTCCAAGATAGACATCCTCTCAACGGCTGGGTAGTGTGGTCGCCGCTGTAGCCCGATCAAAATCATGCGGGCATCTTTGACCCGGATCTCTTCCCGAAGCAGTGCAATTTCCTGTTGTAGTCTGTCGTTCTCGACTTTCAACCGTACCCGAACATTCACGCTATTTGCTGCCCAACCCCGAGTGTACGCCGTGGCATACCGGGCGAGCGAAACGACGTGCAACATGGCCACCCGGGCGTGCCGAGTCCAGGACTTGGGAAGTGGGATTCGAGGCGGCTTCTTTGCTCCCATGATGTTCTCCGCGGTATTTCTTTATTTCTTCAAAGGATCCGCGGAGAACAAGATAAGTTCAAGGAAATCAACAAAGTTGATCCAAACCTTCGCGTCAAAAGAATCGGTGGACCACTACAGCATGCGTATCTATGTCCGACGGACGATTTTTTTTCTACCCATACTATGAGAGCGGGGTCGCGGTCCTAACCGGCCTTCTCTTCCCCCAGGGGGACGGGGCCCGGGCCGCGTGGTTCAGTGCGGGCGCGACGCCGCCCGCTCCAGGCGAGCATCCACAACGTCAGCGCCGGCAGAAAGGTGAGCGTGACGATGGCTGCGCCGGCCAACCCGAAGAGCACGATGGCACCCACGCCGCGATACATCTCCGTCCCCTCTCCCGGCAGGAACACCAACGGCGCCAGGCCGAAGATGGTGGTGACTGTGGACATCGCGATGGGCCGCAGGCGCGAGTCGACCGCCTCGTGGACCGCCTGGCGCGCGTTCATGCCTGTCTCCCGCAGGTTGGCGGCGGCGCGGTGCACGATCAGGATGGGGTTGTTGACCACCGTGCCCATCAGGATCAGGAAACCGAGCATGGAGATCATGTCGAACGGCTGCTGCACGGCGTCGAGGCCGATGCTCGGCAGCAGCGCGCCCACCGTGTTCATCAGCCACAGGCCACCGATACCCCCCGCCACGCCGAGGGGGATGGTCGTCATAATGAGCAGCGGGTACCCCCAATGGGAGAAGATCGCGACCATCACCAGATAGACCAGGATTAGCGCCACGGCGTAGTTGCCGGTGAGCGCCTCGCGCGTGGCCTGGAGCTGATCGCTGGCCCCGGAGATGCCCACACTGACGTCCGCCGGGATGGTGCCGGCCTCGCGCAAGTGGTCGAGGACTTGCTCGCGCACGATCTCCACGCCCGTCTCGAGGGCCACGGACTTGGGCGGGATCACGCTCAGGGTGACGGTGCGCCGGCCATCGACGCGCCGGATGGTGCTGGTGTCCACCGTCTCCATCACCTGCGCGATGCTAGAAAGCGGCACGACGCCGACCGGCGTATGCACCGGCAGATCGGCGAGTTGGTCGAGCGGCGCGTCGGGCCCGCGCTCGTTATAGAGATAAACGTCGATCTTGTCATCGGCGAGGAAGAACTCGTCCACGTACGCCCCGTCGGTGAGCGCGGCGACGGTAAAGCCGATGTCACCCGCGTCCAGACCCATCTCGGCGGCGCGGTCCCAGTTGGGACGCACCTCGAGTAGCGGCTGCGACAGCGAGAGGGTGGGCGGATCGGCGCGGATGCGCGGACGGTCGAACACCTCGCGGGAGCGGCGGTCTAGAGTGGTCGCCGCATTATAGACGTCGGCCAGGTTGGGACCGGAAATGTCGAGGTCGACGCTGCGGGTGGTGCCCCGGTTGCTGGTGATAATCGAGCCCCGAGTGGTGAACGAGCGCATACCCGGGTAGCGTTCGTACTCGCGGTCAAGGGCGTCCAGCAGCTGGTCGGCTTGGTCGGAATCCTTGGGCTCGGAGATCAAGATCACGCGCCCGGCGTTAATGCCCATAAATAGGTATTTCATCGCCGGCACCTCGCTCTCGCCGCGCGCGAAGCGTTCGGGCGGATCATCCAGAAAGGGCAGCAGCCGATCCTGGATCTCGTAGCCGATGCCACGCATGGTCTCTAAGTTGTAACCGGGCGGGGCGTGCATGCGCGCGAAGATCTTGGGCTCCTCGCCCGGTGGCAGGTACTCTGCCGGCGGCGTGAGCCCGACGATCATGCCAGCGCTGGCCGCGATCGTAGCAACAATGCAGGCGCCACGTCTAAGCGGGGTGGCGACGAGCCAGTCGATACCGCGCACCACCGTAGCCCGCGCGCTCGTATGGGGGCTACCCGATTGCGAAGACAAGGCGAAGTAGGCCAAGGCAGTGGGGACCAGCGTGATCGCCACCAGCATCGAGGTGAGGATCGAGGCGGAGATGCCGATCGCGATGTCCGAGTAGAGCTGACCGGCCTCGAGTTCGATAAACACGATGGGCGTGAACACCAGCACCGTGGTCAGGGTCGAGGCAAGCACTGCCGGCCATACACGTTGCACGCCGATGACGGCCGCTCGCAAACGGTCAAGTCCCCGGCGCCTCTCGAGCTCGATGCTCTCAAGCACGACGATGGTGTTGTCCAGCGTCATGCCGATGGCAAACGCAACACCGGCCAGCGAGATCACGTTGATCGTACGGCCCGTCAGCAAGAGCCCGATGAAGGCGGCGATGGTGCAAAGTGGGATACCCATAATGCCAATGAGCGTGCCGCGTCCGGAGCGTAGGAACAGGAACAACACGGCGGTGGCAAGCACCGCGCCGAGCCCGAGGTTGCGCCACACGGTGACAATCGATTGTTCCACGTAAATGGTATCCGTGGCCGTCAGCATGAGCTCCATGCCCGCCGGGTTCAGCACCTCTTCGTTGATGCGCTCGACCGCGGCCGTCATGCTTTCTTTGATGGCAATGACGTTGGAACCCAGCTCGCGGTTGACGGCCAGGCTGATCACCGGCCGGCCTTCGGCGAACGATTCGCGGCGGAGCTCGGAGTGCCCGAGTTGGATGCGGGCCACGTCGCCCAAGCGCACTATCGCGGCGCCGCGGCGGGCAATAATGAGCCGTTCAAGGTCCTCGACATTGTCGAAGCGCCCGATAGTACGCAGCAAGTAGCGACGCTTACCGGCCTCGACCTCCCCGGCAGATACGTCGCGGTTGCGCGCAACGAGCGCCCTGCGTACGTCGGCGGCCGTGAGATTGCGCTCTGCCAACGCCGCCGGGTCAGCAAGGATCTGGACCTGGCGCTCGGCACCGCCCCAAAGCTCCACGCTCGACACACCGGGAACGTTCTCCATGCGCACGCGCACGTTGTCGTCGATAAAATCGCGCAGCATGTCCATGTCGAGGTCACGCGGGTTGCCCTTGAGCGGTGCCACCCGGTAGTACATGAAGGAGTTCTGCGAGAATGACTCCGCATCGATGCGCGGCTGATCGACGTTTTGCGGGTAACTTGGCACCTGCGAGAGCGCGTTGTTCACGCGGATTAGTGTGTCGGCGATATCAACGCCGTGGGGGAACTCGAGATCGATACGCGCAGAACCATAGGACGCGGTAGAGGTGAGCCGCTGTAGGCTCGGGATCGTGCGCAGGTACTCCTCTTGTTCGATCAAGATTTCCTTCTCGATGTCCTGCGGCGTTGCGCCTGGCCACGAGGTACGCACGCGGATCTCACGCACCTCGAGGTTGGGGATCATCTGTACCGGGACGGTGAACGCGGCGGCCACCCCGAGGGTGGCGACAATAGCAGCGATCACTGTCATCAGCGTGCCGCGCTGGATCAGGGCTTCGAACACGACACTCTCCTTGGATGTGTCTGTCGGCGGTGGATCATGAACCGGGTTCCTGGATGCGCACCTGCTGGCCCTCCCGCAGCGTCTCGTTGCCGCGCACGACCACTGCTGTGCCGGCCTCAAGTCCCGCAACGATCTCCACTTGTTCAGCGAACGTGAGCCCGGTCCGCACGCGCTGCTCGCTCACCGTGTGGCGCTCGCTGTTGCGGCGCGCGATCCACACCATGATGCGCCCATCGGGGTAGCGGATCAGTGCATCGCGGGGCACCACCACGTTGGTACGCCCGGTGTCGATGCGCAACGTCGCCCGCGCCGACATGCCCGGCGTCATACGACCGGTCGCGTTGTCGAGGCGTACACGCGCGAGAAAGGTGCGCGCGCTCGGATTGCTCACCGGCACGATCTTGCTGACGGGCGCTTCCACGCTCCGGCCTAGCAGGGCGTCGAGGTGCACAACGACGGGCGTCTTGCGATCCAGTCGGCCGAAATACGATTGTGGGACCTGGAGATCGAGTCGCAGCCGGTCCACCGCAACCAGCTCGAGCACCGCCGTACCGGGCACAACCCACTCACCCAGTTCGGTGAGCCGCCGTCCGATGACACCGGCAAAAGGGGCCTCCAGGGTGTGGCGTTCGATCCGCGCGCTCTGGTAGGCCTGCTCCGCCTTCCGCCGCTCGGCGGCGGCGACCAGGCGCCGGACCTGCGCCTCGCGCGTCTCCATCTCGGTCTCGGGGATACTCTGGCGTGCGACGAGATTCCGTGCCTCGCGCAGGCGCCGGCGGGCATCGGCGAGCTCGGCCTCGGTCTCGCGCAGGGCGGCCTGCGCCTGTTCCAGCTCGAGGCGGGCGAGCTCATCGTCAAGCGTAAGGAGTATGGCGCCGCCCTTTACGCGATCGCCGGCATCGACCGAGACCTTCGCGACACGACCTTCGACCTCGGGCGAGAGACGGGCGGAGCGCGGCGACGTCAGCGTACCGGTGAGCGACAGCTCCTCGACGATCTCGGCCCGCTCCGCCAGGGCGACGGCCACCGGCGGCACCTGCTGGGCGTGCAGGGCTGGCGGCGCCAACAGCACCCAAACCAAAAGCCCCAACCCGTGCACGCAGCGGGGGCATGGGTCGCCGTGATCCATCTACTACCTCCTCGGTTCGCCGAGCGTCCCGCCGCGAGGGCACGGACCGCGAAACGTGCAGCGTATAGGCAGTTTACAGGAGCCGCGCCCAGAGAGAAATTAGTGGAAAAAAGCAGTGAGTAGATGACTAGGCAGGGATTGTTCTGACGTGCACGGAAGCACTAATGCCGCGGACGCAGGCAGGGATTGTTCCCAACAATCCTTCTGCATTTCCTCCATTGCATCAGGACGTGCGAGAGCGGCCATCCTTGGAGGTCAGATGCGGAGGAGCGGCCCGACAATCCCGCGCATTTCCTCCATTGCGCCTGAACGCGCAGGTGCGGCGCAGCGCAAGGATGCGCGAGAGCGGCCTTCTCGACAATTGCTCCTTGCATTGTTCTAACTTCCAGCGTCCATACTGGTCGCTTGGAGGTCACGTTTCAGCGGTGATTCGAAATATAAAGCTACGACTTGACCCCTTTTCTTCTCAGGAGGATCTTTTGCGGCGTACCACCTTTGCGCGCGCGGTGCCACGACCGGCGGTACTGTAGCGCCTGATGACCTGTAGCTTGAGCGCGCCGAGACCAAATACGAGAGCCGCGAGCGTGGTGAAGGTACCCAGCAACGGAATCCATGCAATGATACTCAGCACGAGCACCGCAGCGACGATGGAAAGCACCCTAAGGCCAGTCGAAGCTCGCGTGTCCTTACCCAACCAGCCAAGCCCAAGTTCGCCTAGGAAAAGCGCGCCCGTCAGATAACCCGCGATAAGGAATACGACATAGGTAGCAAGTGTCATGACGGCCAGTGGGATGCCGATGATGGTCACTAACAACAGCAGCGCCACGATCGGGCCCATGATGAGCACCGCCAACCCAAGCCCGAGACATTTCCAGGCATCACTTACAATCGCCTGCGCCGCCCCGCGGGCGAAGCTCGGAAACATCAGAAAAAGCACGACACCCGTGAGTATCAAGCTCATGACCATCGCGATGCGACCACCCCATGCGGCCGCTGCGTGCGCGGGGAGGTCCATCTCTAACGGTTCGTAGCTCACCTGCCCAGCGATCTCGGCCCCCGCGTCAATCACCGGCTCGTGGCGGCCGGTGTAGCGGATATCACCGCGGATCTTGGCGGTCGGGAGCACGGAGATCTTGTCGGCAAACAACTCGACATCACCGTTGATCTCGCCGGCGATGCTGATTGATCCACCGGCGGCCCGCAGCCCGTTGTCGAGACGACCGCCAATCTCGAGCTGGCCGCCTGTGATCCAAGTGCGCCCACTTATTCTGGCACCGGACAGGATGTTGACCGAACCGCCCGCGGCGATGAGGTCACCGGCGATGGTCCCGCTAACGGTTACCGAACCGCCGGCAGTACGCACATCGTCCTGTACGTCTGCGCGCAGGTCCACAAAACCGCCAGCCGCCATCACGTCACCGGTGACGCGCTGGTCGACGACGATCCGCCCGCCGGCGACGATCACATCACCGTCGACATCGGCCGATACCGTGACCTGACCGCCAGCCGCGTAAAAGTCCTCGGACACGCGACCGGTTTTTGTGACGCTTTCCCCCGCCTGCTGCGCGGACGCGATAAGGCTAGCGCCCAACGTTACCAGCCCGATGGTCAGAAGATATAAAGATACACGCGTGCGCACATTAACCCTCCCGTGTGGTGAAATTCCATGACAAAAAAGTTAGATTCCGTACTTTTCCCTAAGCTCCTGTGCCACTCAGGAAACATAACGTCGCCAGCATACCCTTTGGCAACGTGGAACTAAACTACTCGCTCACGGAGACCCTCAAATTATTCAATGATCGCGTTTCAGGCGCTGATTCGAAAGTATGAGGTCGTGATCGGTGAACAGTATATGCGTGAACTGTTAACTGTTAGTCGTTAGGGGTTAAAAATACACAAAGCTTTCAAAACGAGAATTCGGTCGTCCGCACAATGTCGTGCGGCCAGTCGCAACGATGTGTCATTGCAAAACCTGACCCCGTTTACCGCGGATTCGCTCAGTCAGCCGCCGCTGGTTTGACATCAGCAAAATAGTTAGTGCCGAGCCAAGTTGAGATGTGGCGTTTGAGCTTGTCTGGGCCCATCATCCTTAGCCGCCTAGTGCGGATCGCCTGACTAAGCCCAATATCGCCCATCCAGATACCCGTGAGTGTTTTGACGTCGGTCATGACTTGGAGATCAACTTCATGGCCGGGATCTTTTATGCAGACATCCACTTCGCCATCACCAACGACCAACCACCAGCGTCGGAATTTGGCTTTGTAGTCATCAAATTCGAACAATAAGACGGTGCGTTGCTTGCCAAAGTACTCGACATTCATGGTTCGATGAATATCCCACATCAACATCGATGGATCGAGATCCTGCTTTTCTAGTTTGCTTCGCGTCCAACGATGTCCCCAAATCCCCATGGCTAGGATGATGGGTTTTAGCTCGCGACCAGCGTCAGTCAGCGTATAGCGCACGCCCTTGTCAGATTCCGTGCGAAGGACGATGCCGGCTGCCTCCAGTGATTTGAGCCTTGCCGACAGCAACGAGGGAGACATGAGAGGGAGCCCTCTGCGCAGGTCATTGAACGCCTCGCTGCCGGCACCGAGCTCGCGAATGACGAGGAGCGTCCAGCGCTCGCTCAACACCTCGGAGGCCTTTGCAATCGGACAGAATTGACCATATCCCTTCATGGCGAACAGTTTAGGCCCCCGTCTTTCCTGAAGCTAGTACAGTTTCTGTACCTATATACCCACCGCCATGCCGGAAGTCCTAAAGGCGCACGCGCCCAACGGGCTGCGACGGGGACTCGAGCTAGTACAAAAATTGTACTAGATCGATCTGCACGCAGTGCCTACGATCACGACCGCTGATTGCACACCCTTAAACCTGAACAGGAGAACAGACATGTTGCCATCAAGAATTCGATATTGGTTGTTCGACACACTTTCGGTCCAGACCATGCGTTACGTATCAGCCGTGCCGACTCGCAAAGCAAAAGGGCTGACAAAAGAGGTCTACGATATGATCCGGGAAGACTTTTTCAAGAACGGATCCCTGACCAGCCGTTCAAGGGTTCCAGAACTCATGGCAGCCATCTGGACGGGCGGGCGCGAAACAATGTTGGTGGCTGACAAGGTCGACCGTACAACGAAGGATGCGATATCGGCCGTTCTGTCGCAGATCAACGATTGTCCGTACTGCGAGGACATGCTTATTAGTCTCGTGCATGCCGGCGGTGATCATGAAGCGGCGAATGACATTTTCGTGCAAAATGATTTCGATGCTTCAGACGAAACGCTGCGTCGGCGCCTAGAGTGGGTAAGAGCCGTTGCGACACCCGGTAATGATCAAATCCCCGATACGCCATTTACTGAAGAGCAGATACCCGAAGTTATCGGTACCCTTATGGGTATGAGCGACATCAATCGCTTCAGCCACGTAGTGATGGAGGACTCTCCGGTAGCGGCGCCTTTCGGCATGCAGTCCGTAAAGGCATGGGCTCTAAAAATGTTCGGGTCCGAACTCAAGGTGACGCGACAGGTGCCACTCGTGCCCGGACGCGCTTTGGGACTTCTGCCGCCGGCCGAGTTGCCTGCCGATATGCAGTGGGCAAAGTCCAACCCCAGGGTGGCGGACGCTGTTTCTCGATGGGCAGCTGCCGTCGAACGCGAAGGGGCCAAGGTCATTTCGTCAAAGGCCAGCAAAGTGGTCGCTGATTCGTTGCATCGGTGGAATGGCGAACAGATGCCGATCGATAGCCGCTGGATCGACCGCGACGTCGAAGGGTTGAACGGCGAAGATCAAGCCATCGTCCGTCTGGCCATCGTTCTTGCGAAGGCCTCGTACCGTGTAACGGAAAAGATGGTCGTTGATGTTCTGGGCGCAGACCGGGACCAAGAACGATTTATTCGCATTTTGGCTTGGTCGTCGTTCGCGGGTGCCAGGCGGTTTGCTGAGATAGTCGCCCATAAAGTCGCGGAAACGAGCTCGCCACAATCTCAAGCCGCTGCCTAATTGGGACTCGGCGAGGCATAAACCAGCTTTGTGATACCACGGAGACGCGAACGAAATCGGTCGCGCTCAATTTGGCCTTCGGGAGATATGGAAAAGGTGTCTCCCGGGCGCTGCACTTGGTGACGACGGGAACCTTCGTCAGGGCAATCTCGCTCTGATGATCCCTTGCCCTGCGGCTGGATGGAATGATTATTCCGTATAATACGTTAGCGTTCGTTTCTGCCGGCACACTACAACGAGCACCTATTTTCGAGTTTTTTACAACCGGCCATCAACCTAGAGAGGAGAGAACAATGAAAGCGCGACGGGGATTTCTCCAGTTCGGATTAGCGACAGTCGGGGCAGCGTTCGCGGCCCTGGGGGCCAAGGCGGCCAGCGCCGCTCACCTGCCCGAACACAAGAAGAAACACAAAGTGGTCTACCATTTGAGCAGCCCAAATCTCAAACACGCCATGTTCGTGCTTGGCAATATCCGCAACCACATCAAGGGCGTAAAGGACCCTCAGAACCTTGACGTAGAGCTGGTGGTCCATGGACCGGCCCTCAAGCACTTCGTGGTTATGGATATGGACTCCAAACTCATGGCACGGCTGGATGCCCTTCGCGCTGATAACTTGCGCTTCGGGGCCTGCGGCAACACCATGAAGGCTTTCAAAATCACGGCAGACATGCTTCCCGAAGGTCTGGCGACACCATCATCCATTCACCTCCCGCAGGGTGGCGTCGTCCGAATCATGGAGCTCCAGGAGCAAGGCTACATCTATATCCGTCCTTGACGAAAGCGGCACGAAGCCCCGTCACAACCCACGAAAAGCAAGAGGATAATGCGACGCGTTAATACGGTAGGTTGGTCCGTGATCCGTTAACGGTAAACCGTGACTCGTGAGCCGAACGGCGTCTACACATGTATTAGTGTTCCCGATGCCTTCCTGTCAGATAAAACCAAGCGGTATGAGCCATACCCGGCAGACACCCATAATCGATAATCAGAGGCACGTACCAATATTTGGCTACCCCCGCCATCGGCAAAGTGGCCAAACCCACAGCGGCGAGACCACCACCCACGAGCGGCGCCCAAGAAGAATACTTCTTTTTGACGAGTGAATAGTAAATGATCGTCCAGTTCATAATGATGACAAAGCCACCGACTAGAAGTATCATACCTGATAAAAGCCAATCCATTAGCGCCTAATTCCCCATACATAACTTGCAAACATATTACCCCTTGTCATCTCCGTTCGAGTATGTCTTCAACCATGTGAAGGACGTCCACGACTGTATCAAATTCATCTACCTTCAGTTCGTTTCGGTGTTTGGCCCGGATAGTCTTGAGCTCCTGTCTTAAGTCCTCCCATCCGTCTGTTAATCCGTTAATCGAGGCTTGCCCATTCAATAACCTTCGCAGTGGCTCTAGCTTTCGGCTATCGCACCATCTATTTATGAGAAATTCTATCTTTCGATGTATGTCGCTCATGGCCTGATGTGATCTGAAAGCCGTGAGCCGTTAGGAACCGTTTTTGGTTTATTCAGGCCCGGCTTGATCTCAGCCACCCAATGAATCTTCAGCGCCCCTTGTCGGACCCCGATCCCGATCGGCATCCCGACTTCGATTTGTTTAAATTGCTTGCGGCGCACAGCTAGTTCAGGCGGCTCATCTAAAGAGGGTGTCCACGGGGCCACCTTGATGG
>JAOTYM010000028.1 GCA_029861845.1 Gammaproteobacteria bacterium
GCCGACAGTCAGACACACCCCGCCGAGTTTGGCATAACGTTCGACGAGCACTGTGTTTTTGCCAAGGTCGGCGGCGCGAAACGCCGCCGTATAGCCGCCCGGACCGGAGCCCAGCACCAGCACTTCCGCGTGAATGTCTGCCGGCGGTGCCGCTGCCACTGGCGTTGCCGCCGGTTGCGCTGTTTCCGGGGCGGGGCTAGTTGTAGACGTAGCTGTGGTCGGTGGTCCTGCCGCCGCGCCCTGCAACACAACAATCAACGAACCCTCAGAGACCTTATCGCCGACAGCCACCTTGACCTCGGTGATGACCCCAGCCGATGGCGATGGCACATCCATCGTCGCTTTGTCGCTCTCAAGCGCGATCAGTGGGTGTTCGACGTTTACATGGTCTCCGGGCGAGACATAGACCTCGATGACATCCACATCCTCGAAGTCACCGATATCGGGTACTTTGATCTCTATGGCGTCACTCATAAGTGCAGACGTTCGATTGAGGCATGGCGTGCGAGCGACTTATAGCAAGAGACGCCGCACGTCGGTGAGGACAAGGCTGAGATAGCTCGTGAAACGCGCAGCCTGGGCACCATCGATGACTCGGTGGTCATAGGAAAGTGAAAGCGGCAGGATCAGTCGCGGAACAAACTGGCCATCTTTGTAGACCGGCTGCATGGTCGATCGCGATACACCGAGGATAGCGACTTCGGGCGCGTTCACGATGGGTGTAAACGCAGTGCCACCGATACCACCTAGACTGGAGATGGTGAAGCAACCTCCTTGCATATCGCTGGGTGTGAGTTTCTTATCGCGCGCGCGCGCGCTAATGTCCGCGAGTTCCGCCGCCAGGTCGAACACCCCCTTGTCATCGACATTGCGTACTACTGGCACGACAAGCCCATCCGCTGTGTCGACCGCGACGCCGATATGGTAATACTTCTTGAGGATCAGGTTTTCTCTGCTTGGATCGAGTGACGCGTTGAACTCAGGGTGTTTCTTCAGGGCGGCGATCGAGGCCTTCATAATGAAGGCCAGCGGCGTCAATCGCACGCCCTGTTTGCTCGCCTCTTCCTTGAGCTGCTTGCGGAAGGCCTCTAGTTCGGTGATGTCTGCTTCGTCGTGTTGCGTCACGTGCGGCACCACCACCCAACTACGATGAAGGTGTGGACCGGCGATCTTCTTGATACGACTCAGCGGTTGCAGTTCGATTTCACCGAACTTAGAAAAATCGATTTCCGGCATTGTCGGTATGGCGAGGCCGCCGGTTGGCGCCACACTCATGGTTTGCGCCAGTTGCCCCTTAATAAATCCCTGAACGTCCTCTTTTAGAATGCGCCCCTTGGGACCGGTTCCCTTAATCCGGGTCAAATCGGCACCCAGCTCGCGTGCGAATGCCCGCACCGACGGGCTTGCGTGCGGTCTCGCGCCACCGGACTTTTCCACCGGTGGTGGTAACGATGGTGGTGGTGTACGTTTGGCAGTGGTAACGGCGGCAGATGTTTGTGGGGCCGGTTCAGGCTCGGGATGCGCTTGTGTGGGTTCGCTGGGGGTAACCGCCGGTGCCACGTCTCTGGTTTCATCGGCTGCGGCCGCTGTCGACAAATCATCGGTGGCTGCAAGATCCTCCAACTCCATCAATACGATCGGTGTTCCTTGGCCCACCTTGTCGCCGACATTGATCTTCAGCTCTTTGACGATTCCCGCATACGGTGCCGGGACATCCATCGTCGCTTTGTCACTCTCCAGCGTAACTAGTGGATCCTCGGCGTTAATCCGATCCCCGGCTGACACCAACACTTCAATGACATCGACGTTACTGAAGTCGCCGATATCGGGTATAAGTACTTCTTTTGCGGTAGCCACTATTGTGCGCCCCTACACGGTAAGTGGATTGGGTTTTTCCGGATCAATACCGTACTTCTTGATCGCCGCCGTAACTTTAGACGCCGGCAGCTTGCCCCCATCGGCCAACGCCTTGAGCGCTGCCACAACCACCCAATATCGATCGACTTCGAAGTGTTTGCGCAGTTGCTTTCGCGTATCGCTGCGACCATAACCATCGGTACCGAGAACCACATACCGATGTGAAATAAACGGCCGAATCTGGTCTGCGAAACTGGCCATGTAATCGGTTGATGCAATCGTTGGGCCATTGCTCTGTGCAAGACATTGCTGAACGTAGCTCACCTTTGGCGTCTCTTCTGGATGCAACCTATTCCATCGTTCGACGTCCAGGCCCTCGCGACGAAGCTCGGTAAAACTCGTCACGCTCCAGATGTCTGCCGCCACACCAAAGTCCCTATCTAGTAACTCGGCCGCTGCCATCACTTCGCGTAAGATCGTTCCCGAACCTAGCAGCTGTACATGCGCTTCCTGCTTCTTGCCGGTGCTTTTTCGTAACAGATACATGCCCTTGAGAATCCCGTCCTCAGCCCCTTGGGGCATCTCCGGATGCGGATAGTTCTCATTCATAGCGGTGATGTAGTAGTAGATGTTCTGGTGCTGCTTGAACATTCGCCGCAAGCCATCGTGGATGATTATCGCCATCTCATAGGAGAAGGTTGGATCGTAGGCAACACAATTGGGCATTGTCGACGCTAATATGTGACTGTGCCCGTCTTGGTGCTGTAAACCTTCACCGGCCAGCGTCGTCCGGCCGGCCGTGCCACCAATGAGAAATCCACGCGCCTGCATATCACCAGCCGCCCAAGCCAAATCACCAATACGCTGAAACCCAAACATGGAATAAAAGATATAGAAAGGGATCATGGCGGTGCCGTGGGTGCTGTAGGCGGTCGCCGCCGCCATCCACGAGCAAAACCCACCCGCTTCGGTGATGCCTTCTTCCAATACCTGACCGCTTTTGTCCTCACGGTAGTACATCAATTGTTCCACATCCTCCGGTTCATATAACTGGCCAACCGAGGAATAGATGCTCAGTTGTCGAAACAACCCTTCCATACCAAAAGTGCGGGCCTCATCAGGCACGATGGGAACGACATACTTACCGATGTTTTTATCGCGCGTGAGCGTCGTCAGTATGCGTACAAACACCATGGTTGTAGAGATCTCGCGCTCACCCGTGCCCTTGAGTTGTGCTTCAAACGCCTTGAGCTCTGGAATCGGCAGGGGATCGGCGTTGACGCGTCGACTCGGCAGATAGCCGCCAAGCGCTTTTCGTCGCTCTTTAAGGTATCGGATCTCTGCACTATCCTCCGGTGGCCTATAAAATGGCATATCGGCAATTTCTTCGTCCGATATCGGTATGTTGAAGCGATCCCGGAACGCCTTGAGCGCATCTTCACCCATCTTCTTTTGCTGATGGGTAATGTTCTGGCCTTCGCCGGCTTCTCCCATACCGTAACCCTTGATCGTTTTAGCTAAGATCACGGTCGGCTGGCCCTGGTGCTTCACCGCTGCCGCATAAGCCGCGTATACCTTGTGCGGATCATGGCCACCACGATTCAAACGCCAGATATCTTCATCCGTCATGTTCGCAACCATCGCCTTGAGCTCGGGATACTTGCCGAAGAAGTACTCCCGCGTGTAGGCACCACCCTTGGCCTTAAACGCCTGATATTCACCGTCGACGGCCTCTTCCATACGCTGACGCAACAAACCCTTGGTATCCCGCATTAGCAACGGATCCCAATACGATCCCCAGATGACCTTGATGACGTTCCAACCACTCCCGCGAAAGTGAGCCTCTAGCTCCTGAATGATTTTACCGTTGCCGCGTACCGGTCCATCGAGGCGTTGCAAGTTGCAGTTGACGACAAAGATCAGGTCGTCGAGGCGCTCGCGGCCCGCAAGCGAGATCGCGCCTAAAGATTCTGGCTCATCGCACTCGCCATCGCCGAGAAATGCCCACACCTTGCGACCTTCGGTATCGAGAATGCCGCGGTCGTGTAGGTACTTTAGGAAGCGCGCTTGATAGATCGCCATGATAGGACCAAGTCCCATAGACACGGTGGGAAATTGCCAGAAGTCGGGCATCAGCCAAGGATGCGGATAAGACGACAAACCATCGCCGTCGACTTCTTGGCGAAACTTGAGCAGTTGTTTTTCGGTAATGCGCCCCTCTAGAAACGCGCGCGCATAGATACCGGGCGCCGAATGTCCTTGAATAAACACTAGATCGCCACCGTGACTCTCAGTGGGCGCATGCCAGAAGTGATTGAAGCCGACGTCGTACAATGTCGCTGCCGATCCGAAGCTGGCAATATGACCGCCGAGTTCGCTGGTAACGCGATTGGCGCGGACAACCATAGCCAGTGCGTTCCATCGGATGATGGAACGTATGCGCCATTCTATGGCGGCATCCCCGGGGCCGCGTTCCTCTTGCGTTGGTGGAATGGTGTTTAGGTAGGCAGTATTGGCACTGTAAGGTAAATGCGCGCCCGAACGCCGCGCGATATCGATCAAGTGTTCGAGCAGAAAGTGTGCGCGCTCAGTTCCCTCGCGCTCCAGCACCGCTTCTAGCGCTTCCAACCATTCCTGCGTTTCAATCGGATCTATGTCTTTAGCAACGTCCAGCATCTTTCCCTCCGCCGCAAACCGATTGGGCTTTCTCCCCTATTATGATACATAAACCATCCTTGCTTCGTGACGTACTCATTTCACCCGCGTCGCACGAGCTTTGTTGGCAGCAACTTCATTAGACTTAACCTGCGCTTGCACCACGGTCAATGCGCTCATATTAACGAGACCGCGCACCGTAATCGACTGCGTCACCACATGCGCGGGCCTGGCGACACCAAGCAACATCGGACCCACCGACACCCCGCCTCCTAACATCCTTAACAGCCCGTAGGCAATATGGGCCGCCTCGATGTTTGGTGCTATCAATAGATTTGCTTGGCCTTTCAATTTCGACGCCGGGAACGTAGCTTTTCGGATCTCCTCGGACAATGCCGCCTCGGCGTGCATCTCGCCATCCACTTCAAGCTCGGGTGCACGCTGGTGCAAGATGTCAACCGCTGCCCGCATCTTGTGCGACGACTCGGTATCGAATGACCCGAAGTTGGAGTGCGATAATAACGCCGCTTTCGGCGCAATACCGAATCGGCGCATTTCCTCGGCGGAAAGGATTGTCATCTCGGCGATTTTATCCGTGGTCGGGTTTGGCGTTACGTGTGTATCACACATAAAGTACGTACCTTGGGGCAGAATATGGGCAACCAGGGTAGAAACATCTTGAACGCCTTTGGCTTTGCCGATTACTTCGACCACATTCTTTAGATGTGGGCGAAATGGGCCCACCGTTCCACACAGCATCGCATCCGCGTCGCCGCGACGAACCATGAGGGCAGCAATCACGGTATTTTGGGTACGCACCACCGTCTTTGCTTCGTCTGGCGATACGCCTTTGCGCCCCATAATATCGTGATACTCGGACCAATACTCACGAAACCTCGGATCTGACAGCGGGTTGACAAGCTCAAAGTCTTCGCCGACCCTCATGCGAAGCCCAAGCTCCTTGAGTCGGTACTGAACCACATCGGGTCGACCGACAAGAATCGGGCAAGCCAGACCCTCGTCGATAACCTGCTGGGCTGCTTGCAAAACTCGCCGTTGTTCGCCTTCTGCATACGCCAATCGTCGCGGTTGCTCCTTTGCTCTCTCGAAGATCGGTCCCATGACGCCACTCGATCGAAACACAAACTGACTGAGAGAACGGCGGTATGCCTTTAGGTCCTCGAGCGGACGCGTGGCGACGCCGCTGTCCATCGCCGCCCGCGCCACCGCCGACGACAATTCGATGATCAAGCGTGGATCAAACGGTTTAGGAATCAGATACTCGGGGCCAAACGTGAGCGACTCCCCGACATAGGCCCGCTGCACCACATCGGACGGCTCGGCCATCGCGAGATCGGCCAGCGCTCGTACGCAGGCGAGCTTCATTTCCTCGTTGATGGTGGTGGCGCCGACATCCAACGCACCGCGAAAGATGAAGGGAAAGCAGAGCACATTATTTACTTGGTTGGGAAAGTCGGAACGCCCGGTCGCCATAATGACATCGGCGCGCACCGCCTTGGCCTCGTCGGGCATGATCTCCGGCACCGGGTTGGCAAGCGCCAAAATCAGTGGCTTTTCTGCCATACGTTTGACCATGTCTGGTTTGAGCACGCCTGGGGCCGATAAGCCAAGGAAGATATCGACACCATCGATCACATCATCGAGCGTACGCGCACTTGTATGCTGGGCGTAACGCGCCTTGTAGAGATCCATCTCTTTAACCCGACCCTCGTACACGACCCCGATGATGTCGGTAACCGTAATGTTCTTACGCGGCAGACCCATATGTACCAATAAGTCCAAACACGCCAACGCCGCGGCACCCGCCCCCGACGCCACCAGTTTTACTTTGGCAAGCTCTTTGCCGGCTACCCGTAGTCCATTTACGATGGCAGCACCAACAATAATGGCGGTCCCGTGTTGGTCGTCGTGGAATACCGGGATGTTCATGCGCTCCCGCAGCGCCTCCTCAATCTCGAAGCATTCCGGTGCCTTGATGTCTTCGAGATTTATGGCGCCGAAAGTGGGTTCTAACGTGGCGACGACATCGACAAACTTCTGTGGATCGTATTCATTGATTTCGATGTCGAACACATCGATACCGGAGAATTTCTTAAACAGTACTGCCTTACCCTCCATGACCGGCTTGGCCGCAAGCGCACCAATCGCGCCGAGCCCAAGCACGGCCGTGCCATTACTGATTACCGCTACTAAATTTCCGCGCGCACTGACGTTAGACGCTTGAGTTGGATCGAGCATGATTTCTCGGCAAGCCGCGGCCACCCCCGGCGAATAGGCAAGCGCGAGATCGCGCTGCGTAGCCATAGGCTTAGTCGCTACGATCGCGAGTTTCCCAGGTGGGTCACAGCGATGGTATTCAAGGGCATCTTCGTCCAGCTCTCTCGGCATGGTCTTTATCCTTTTTCTGGTAGAGCCGCTTAGAGGGACTTCTAGGCTCGGTGTTAGGCGGCGTCCCGATCCTCGGGTTTTGCCAGCAATTGTCGCAGAACAAACTGTAGAATGCCGCCATTCTTGTAGTATTCGATCTCATCCATCGTGTCGATGCGGCACTCCAAAGTCACTGTATCTTCGGAGCCGCCGGCACGAACGATACGAAGTTGCACTGGCATGCGTGGACTGATCTCACCATCTAAACCGATGAGATCATAAGTCTCACTGCCATCCAGTTCTAGACTTTTGCGCCCGGTGCCGTCGGTAAACAACAGCGGTAACACACCCATGCCGACCAAATTAGACCGGTGGATACGCTCAAAGCTTTCGGCAATCACGGCCCGCACACCCAACAGCGACGATCCCTTGGCGGCCCAGTCACGCGATGACCCAGTGCCATACTCCTTGCCCGCTATTACGACGAGGGGGACAGCTTCACTCTTATATTTCATGGCTGCGTCATAGATCGACATCTGTTCGCCACTTGGCATATGTCGCGTGACGCCACCGGTCGTACCCGGCATCATCTCATTGCGTAAGCGGATATTGGCGAATGTGCCACGCATCATGACTTCATGATTGCCACGACGTGAGCCATAGGAATTGAATTGCAAGGGCTCGACATTATTCGCGATCAAATACTGGCCCGCCGGGCTGTCTGCCTTGATCGCACCGGCCGGCGAGATATGATCGGTGGTCACACTATCGCCAAGTACGGCCAACGCACGCATCCCAATGATGTTTCCGAAATCACCTACCTGCTGCGATATCCCTGCGAAGTACGGCGGGTGTTGCACATAAGTGCTTTTGTCCTTCCAGTCGTAGGTCAGGCTGGATGTCGTTCGCATACGCTGCCACTCGTCGCCGCCAGTAAAGACCTCACTATAGCGGGTACGAAACATTTCAGACGTCAACGAATTTTGGACGACGTTTTCAATTTCCTCGTTGGTCGGCCATAGATCGCGCAGGAACACCGGCGCCCCATCGCGGTCATTACCAAGCGGATCGTTGTACAGATCGACCCGCATTGAGCCAGCGAGGGCGTAGGCAACCACCAATGGTGGTGATGCCAGATAGCTGGCCTTAACATTGGCGTGTATACGACCTTCGAAATTTCGATTACCGGAGAGCACCGCACTCACCGCCAGATCATGTGCCTCAATCGCCGCCGTGACGTCCTTATCGAGTGGGCCCGAGTTACCGATACAAGTTGTACAACCATAACCGACAAGCTGAAATCCAAGCTCATCAAGCGGCGCCTGCAGGTCGGCGGCCGCGAGATAATCGGTAACCACCTGAGATCCCGGGGCAAACGAAGTCTTTACCCATGGTTTTGCTGCCAAGCCTTTAGCAACAGCATTTCGTGCAAGCAGGCCGGCCGCTACTAATACCGATGGATTTGACGTGTTCGTACAACTTGTGATGGCGGCGATTACGACATCACCATCAGAAAGTTTGTAGTCCTGACTCGTTACCTTAACCTCACGCACGCCGTTTTTTACACCAAACTTCTCGCTCAGAGCTGTGTCGAATGCCGTTGCCGCCTGGGATAACACAACGCGGTCTTGCGGCCGACTCGGCCCGGCGAGGCTCGGCTCAACTGTCGCCAAATCTAAACTTAGGGTATCGGTAAAAACCGGATCGGGCGTGCTATCGTCGCGCCACATCCCTTGTTCCTTGGCATACGCCTCAACCAGTGCAACGCGCTCTGCATCACGCCCTGTGAAGTTGAGATAGCGTAGCGTCTCTTTATCTATGGGAAAGATTCCACAAGTAGCGCCGTACTCGGGCGACATGTTAGAGATGGTGGCGCGGTCGGCGAGACTCAGCTGGTCTAGACCAGGCCCAAAAAATTCCACGAATTTTCCGACCACGCCTTTGGCGCGCAGCATTTGGGTAACAGTCAGTACTAGGTCAGTGGCGGTGGTGCCCTCTTTCATGGCCCCGGTTAGCTTTAAACCGACTACTTCGGGGATAAGCATAGAGATGGGCTGCCCCAGCATCGCCGCTTCCGCCTCGATGCCACCCACACCCCAACCCAAGACAGAGAGGCCATTAACCATTGTCGTATGGCTGTCGGTGCCGACAAGCGTGTCAGGGTAAGCAAGTAACTGTCCGCCATCCTGACTGGTCCAAACAACCTCTGCCAGATACTCAAGGTTTATTTGATGACAAATACCGGTACCAGGGGGTACAACCCGGAAATTCCTGAACGCCTCTTTTCCCCAACGAAGAAATTCGTAACGCTCTTGGTTGCGTTCGAACTCCATGTTGACGTTCTTCTGAAACGCCCCGCTGCTCCCGAAATGGTCGACCATAACGGAATGATCGATGACTAGATCCACCGCCGAAAGCGGATTGATCTTCTCTGGGTCACCGTCCATTGCAGCCATGGCGTCGCGCATGGCGGCCAGGTCAACAACCGCAGGCACCCCTGTGAAATCTTGCATCAGAACCCGGGCAGGGCGATAAGCAATCTCTCGGTCAGAGCGCCGTTCCCGCGTCCAGCCGAGCAACGCCTTGATATCTTCGACATTGACTGAGCGTCCGTCTTCATTACGCAATAGGTTTTCCAACAAAACCTTTAGTGAGAAAGGGAGGCGTGACATGTCGCCGAAACCAGCTTCTTGCGCCGCTCGCAGGCTATAGTAAGCATAATGTGCATCACCGACCGTCAGAAGCCGACGTGCATTTAGGGAATCTTGGCGTGTTTGGGTCATTGCGTTCTCCTTCGCATGCAACACCGAAAACGAACTAGCGCTCTGCCCTTCGAATAGCAGCCGCTTTGTACCGATAAGATACCATTTTTCGCAACCATATTGCTGCCGACCGACAACCCGCAGCTACACCTCGGGTCGCCGCGAGCAAGTATCGTCGAAAATGTCCTCGAGCTTGGAGTTGGTACCACGGATTTGGTCCACCACTCGTTTGGCCCAATCGAAGTACTCCTGTTTGCGATCGAGATCCCAAGACGCCGGTGGTTGAGTTAGCATGTCCTGGAGGTTGCATATCTTATCCGCCAACCTGATCAACTTGGCTTTGTCAGAGCCTTGTGCCGCTCGCTCGATCTGCACTTGTTTGCGCGTTGCCCTATCAAGTTTCGTGTCGTCCGTAACTTCCAAAACAACACCGGAAATTTCGCTGCCGAATTCCGCTGTCAGCTCGGCCGGGGTCGTATCAGTGTCTTCAATCGTATCATGCAACAGCGCACCCACAATCACTACCACATCGTCAACGCCACCCTCATGATAGAGAAGATCGGCCAGCGAGATTGGGTGATTTATATATGGTGACGCGTTGACATCCTTGCGACGTTGGTCGCGGTGCTTATGAGCAGCAAACGCCAATGCCTTAAGGATTAGTCCCACATCATCAGCGGGGGCCGGGTTTTCTTTCATTGATCGATATTATTTTGGAGCTAGACGGAGGCCTTCGGTCTCCGTCATGCCAGTTACGGTAACAGCTAATGAAATAGTGTGGGCGTTGCGAGCGCGAGCGCCGGAGGCTCGCGCTCGCGACCCTGTCTAGATTGCCCGAATCCTTAATCTGCCCTGGATCGGAAAGCTCAGGATGCCCTGTTGTTTGTGTCGCTCACGCAGGTACAGCTTGGCTGCGCGGTAGCCCAAACGGAACGAGCGCCTTAAACATTCAGCGCTGCTCAGTTGACCACCCTTAAGCGCATGTTCGAATCCGGCACAGAATCTATCTTCCCGCAGATCGGGCGGGATTTTCACACCCGCGTCTTCCGGTGTCGGCAAAGTATAGCGCATGTGTTTTCCGCGGTTGGTGTATTCCATTGTCTTGACACGCCTATATAAAATTTAGCAAGAATAACGCGAGATTTGCGGGATTTTGCCCGATTAATCAAAAATCCGGTCAAAAACGCCTATTCTTGACATTACATCTGATGTTGGCTGCCCTTTGGCCGGTGACCAATGCCCGAAGGTACTTATTTTTCTTTACTTTTCGAACAGTTGATGACTACAGTTCTAGTAACGGACTAGGTGCTGCCGGCACGGCGCGGCAGCGAAGTGCAGGGATTGCTTCCGAAATTGGCCTATCACGATTTCTGATTCCGCCCAATCTCACCGTCGCTCTAACGAATACGCCGCACTCGACATAAATGGGGGATTATTAATGAAGACAGGGTTTTTAGTTGCCATTTTTCTGTGCATCGCTTCTGTCGGTGCGAGTGCAGACGAAGCAACACCGAAAACCGACCACGAAAAGTTTAGCTATGCGATCGGATATCAGATCGCCGAAAGTGTAAAACGCCAGAAAATTAAGGTTGACGTCGACTCACTGATTCAAGCTATTCGCGATGATCTTAGCGGGGCACCGCTTAGAATATCGCAGCCTGAGATGCAGGCGGTGGTTGCTGCCTATCAGCAGAAGATATTCCAGGAACTCTCGGACAAGAACGAAAAAGCAGGGAAGAAATATCTGGCCGCCAACAAGAAAGAGAAGGGTGTCGTCGAGCTACCCAGCGGCCTACAATATAAGATCGTAAAAGCGGGTAACGGCAAGAAGCCAGTGTCAAGCGATACTGTGACGGTGCACTATCGGGGTACCTCGATCGATGGAACGGAATTCGACAGCTCGTATGCGCGTGGTGAGCCTGCCACTTTTCAGGTTGCCACTATTATCAGCGGTTGGCAGGAAGCACTGGTCTTGATGTCGGAAGGTGCCAAGTGGCAGGTCTTTATTCCTCCCGCGCTCGCGTATGGTGCGGGTGGAGCCGGCCAAAGTATCGGCCCGAATGAAACACTAGTGTTTGAGATCGAGCTAGTGTCTATCGTGAAAGAGTAACGCATTCGCTTCGTTCACTGCAGAGAGATTGCGACTTAAGGTCGCAATCTCCATTCAGTTAGCCGTCCAGCGTTCCTATCGAACTGAAGGATACGATGATTGTTCGTATCCGAAATCAGAATCTTCTTTCTATAAACTGCGAGTCCACCGGGCTCGTTTAGCGCGCTTTCTAGCGCGGTGCCTGCGCCCTTTCCCGGCCGTCCAGTCCCTGCTACGGTGGTGACGGCCTGCTGCTGGGTATCTAGCACCTTCAATTTGTGGTTATAGGTATCGACAAGCAAAACTTTAGACGTTCCCAATGCGGCGATGCCAAGTGCGCGTTGTAATTGCGCCGTCGCAAATGGTCCGTCACGATCACCGAAATCGAATAATCCGGTTCCGACCAAAGCCTTTACGCGTCCGTTTATCAGGTCGATACGGCGCACCGCTGATGCCTCCGGGTCTGCCACATATAGTGAGTCACCGGAAAGTGTCAAACCACTTGGCTGACTAAAGCTAGCCTGTCGCAGCGCACCGTCGGTTATACCCTCGTGGCCACTGCCGGCGAATGGGCCGATCTTGTTAGCGTCGACGTCAAACCGCCAAATCTGATGTGCGCCGGCCATGGCGACATAGAGCATAGGCGCACGATACGCCAACGCCCAAGGAGAGCGCAGGCCAATGGTTAAGGGTTCGTACACACCGTAACCATGATGTTGGTTTCTTCCGTTGCCAGCAACCGTACGAACCTGCCGGGTCGCCAGGTCGATAAACCGAATCGCATGGTTGTTCGTATCGGCCACGAATAAGCCGTTTTCGCTGAACGCCAAACCCCGCGGCGAAGAAAACCTAGACTCACCATCGTCTCCGTCGGCAAACCCTGCTTCCATACCACCGAATATACGCTGGATCTTGCCTCGGTGGTTGGCAACTATAATGCGGTGGTGCAGCGTATCGCTGATGGCAACCAATTTCGCGGAAATAGCGATTTTCTCGGGTGCCGCCAGCAACGATCGACTGAATTTCTCCTCCTCCAACGCCATTGGAAGCGTTCGCGCATCAAGCTTGGGGCGGAACCGTTTAAGCAAGTTACCGACGATGTTGTCGAGAAGTATGTGGTGACCTTCACCTACGACACTACCGACCACACCGCCCTCAGGATCAATAACAACTAGTGTTGGCCACGCGCGTACACCGTATTGCTTCCAAGTTAAGAAATTAACATCGCTCACCACTGGGTGCCTAAGACCGTAACGAACGACGCTATTCCGCAGTGCTTCGATATTCTTTTCGTGATCAAACTTAGGGGAATGCACGCCGATGATGGCAAGATTTTGTCCATACTTACGTTCAAGCTTTCGCAGATCGGGAATTATGTGCGAGCAATTAATACAGCTAGAGGTCCAAAAATCCAGAATAACCACCTTACCGCGCAGGTCCGTTAGTGTCAGTGACCGCTCTACATTGAGCCACGAGAGGCTCGCATCAAATTCGGGCGCCGGCATATTTCGGTTGTCCCCTTTTACGACAGGGCAAACGAGTAGACCAACAATTACGAGCAGCCAAATGTTGCGAAGAGGCGTCATTCCGCCCTGCTTTTGTGAGCGGGCTTTGCCTGCTGTTTTATCCATACATCTAGCCCTTGAGCATTGAGATCGACATCCATGGCAAGCAAGGCCTCAAGGGTTTGACGAGGCAGCGTACAACCGTGGTCCCGTAGTCCCTGAATAAGATGGCTGAGCATTCTTTGTTCAATCTGTCGCTTGCGGTCATCCATGTTCGCTAGGATCAGCGCCATGTCGACGAAAGCGCGGATGCTAGCCTGAAGTTGGTCGGCCAGTTGCGGCACGTTCTCGACGCAACCGAAATGAGTCAGGTACATACGCTTTGGTTTATACGAAAGTAAGCGATCAAGGGTAGTAAACCAGGCATCCGGATCGAATTGAGGGGGCGTCGTGGTGGCGAAGACAAAGGCACCCGAATCTGTATCGAACTCTCGAAAAGACACGCCGAAGGTATCGCCGGCAAAGATGCCCTCGCTTTTGGCATCATAAATACAAAAATGGTGGCGTGCGTGGCCCGGACTATCGATGAACGCAAGCGCTCGCCCTTCGAGGCTGAGTGTAAACGTGTCCGGCGCTGTTATGACTCGGTCGGCGGGCACCGGGACTACTTCGCCAAAGCGCTCTCGAAATCCGTCATCGCCATAGACGACGCTGGTGCCAGCAATCAAACGGGTGGGGTCGATAAGATGGGGGGCACCGCGCGGGTGTACCACCAGCCGCGCATTAGGCAACTGTCGTATGAGCTCACCTGCACCGCCGGCGTGATCGAGGTGTACATGGGTTGGTATCACATAATCGACATTCGCCGGTGCGATACCGTAATAATCGATCATCTCCAGGAAACGTGGCACGCAATGATACGTGCCACTATCGATAATCGCGGCACGTTCGCGCTCATGAATAAGGTAAGCTGCAACCATACCTTTACGACCGTAACCGGTGTCGATGCAAACAACATTCTCAACCAGCTCTGTACAATAGTCTAGGCCCATACTCGCCCTCGCCTTGCTTACCTGTTCTGTTATGGTATCAAACCAGCCGCCGCCAGTTGCAAAACCCAAGGCGACGGCGCATCGGGGGCTAGCCGACCTGGGGTATCGCATGTCATAGTTAGCGCCGAACCACAGACGAAACGAACCCACAAAGGAGTCGAGTATGACAAGACCGCTACAGGTCAGCGTTACCGGTGCGGCTGGGCAAATCGGATATGCATTAGCAACACGCATTGCCGGCGGTGAGATGCTAGGTCACTCTCAACCGATAACTCTCCGGTTGCTGGAGATCACGCCAGCACTAGACGCACTGGAGGGCGTGGTAATGGAGCTGCGTGACTGCGCTTTTCCACTGTTAGAAGATGTCGTGGTTACTGACCAAGCTGAAACGGCATTCCGCGATGCAGATTTCGCGTTGCTCGTGGGCGCCAAACCCCGTGGCCCCGGCATGGAACGGGGCGACCTATTGCAGGCGAATGCCGCAATCTTTTCTGCCCAGGGAAAAGCCCTCAATAAATGTGCTAGCCGTGATGTAAAAGTCTTGGTCGTTGGCAATCCGGCGAACACAAATGCTTTGATTGCCATGCACAATGCGCCAGATTTGCAACCACGACAGTTCACCGCCATGACACGGTTGGATCACAATCGTGCCCTATGGCAGCTAGCCGAACAGACGGATTCTAAAACTACAGACATAAAAAGGATGGCGATCTGGGGCAATCACTCGGCCACGCAATATCCAGATCTCAGACACGCGACCGTGCGCGGCCAGCTGGCGACGGAACTGGTTGACGACCGCTGGATACGAGAGGATTTCATACCGACGGTGCAACAACGGGGAGCTATCATCATCAAGGCACGTGGACAATCTAGCGCAGCATCGGCCGCCAACGGTGCGATAGACCACGTACATGATTGGACTTTTGGTACCGCCACTGATGACTGGGTGAGCATGGCGATAGTGTGTGACGGCAGCTACGGCATCGAAGAGGGTTTGATGTATTCGTTCCCGGTAACCATAAGCAATGGAAAATATCAGCTTGTACAGGGATTAGACATCGACGACTTCAGTCGCGAGCGTATGCGGGCGACGGAACAGGAGTTAGTAGAAGAGCGAGATGCAGTGCGGCACCTATTGTAAGGCGTGTATCGTTGATTAAGTCAGTGCCTTTTGGTGGCACCTGGTCCCTGGCTGGCATACCGCGACAAACACAAGAAGTCCCCGCCTTCGTTAGCAGAAGGCAGGGGACATCGGTGCCTGGGCACCACCGCGAGGTAATGCTAGGCCGACTTCTTGGCGGGAACCGGCTTCAACTCTGCCGTTGCCGTATCTACGCCCTTGGCCACCAGATTGGTCAACTCATCGCGCGCCTCGGCGATCACGGCCAGGGATTCGCGCGCGGCGGCTGAAATCTTCTCGGCCGCTTCCTGCGCCAGTTCCGCTTGGGCCGTGAGATAGTCACTGTAGCCCTTAGTGGTGCTCAGGAGCTTAAGCTGCCGAACGCCGCCGTTTAGGGCTTCGCCCACCAGCTCGAGGTGCTGTTTGGTGAGTTTGTCGGCCACGCGGGTATTGATCGCGGCCAGCGCCTTGGTGGTTTCGAGCGCAGCCGCATTGGCCTTGCCAACGGTATCTGCGATGTTTTGGGTGTCGTAATTCATGGCTATTGCCTCCTTGAATTGAGCATATTTACGAATTTGTGCGCTGCATCATTTGTTGCACTGCAACAATAGCTAAAGCGAGCCCCCCTGTCAACCCCCTAGCGCGAAATTTTTTGAGCCCCCCCGTGGCACGGGTGGAACTATGACATGTACAGGCCGCCATTCACCGGCAGGTTTATCCCGGTGATGTAGCTGGTTTCATCCGCACATAAGAAGGCCACCGCATGCCCAACTTCATCGGGACGGGCCGCCCGCTCCAACGGGATACTAGCGACAATGGCCTCACGGATCTCTGCCGGCATGGCCCGCGTCATGTCGGTATCGACATACCCGGGCGACACCGTGTTTACGGTGATACCCCTGCGCGCCGTCTCTTGCGCTAGCGCCATGGTGAACCCATGAACACCGGCCTTGGCGGCGGAATAGTTGGTCTGACCAAACTGGCCCTTTTGGCCGTTTACGGAGGAAATGTTAACGATACGGCCAAAGCCACGGCCTATCATGTCATCGAGCACGCAGCGGGTAACGTTGAAAACGCTATCGAGGTTGGTACTGAGCACGGCTTGCCACTGCTCTTTTTCCATCTTTTGCAGGGTCTTGTCCTGGGTAATGCCGGCACAGTTTACGAGGATGTCGATCGGGCCGATACGCGCCTGCACGTCTCGAACCATATCGGCACTAGACTCGAACGAGGACACATCGCCGGCCGCGAGCTCGATCCTCAGGCCCTCGGCGCGCCGCGCCGTTTGCCATGAGATGGCCGCCGGTTCGTCCCCCGGCAAGTATCCCGCGACAATCTGTCGACCCTGTTCGGCGAGGCATCGACAGATCTCCGTGCCAATCCCGCCCGTGCCGCCGGTCACCAGTGCGATTCGTTGCTGCATGCGCGAAAAGCCGTGTGATTGTTTAGCCTATTGTGCAATGCAGCATAGTCCAGGCTGAAACCGCTGTCAATGACGCCAACCTGGTCCAGGGCCATTCACACTCAAACCGTTTGGTCTGACGGCCCGCTGCGGGGGCATTGGGGCCGCCGGCCTCCCATTTGGCGCCAGCACCGGATCCACCGCCGCCACCAAGGAACCGCGCGATAATCGATGAACTGGGTAATTAATGTCACGAAACGATCCGGTTGTTCGAGTTGAATGGCATGACCCACATCTGGCCAAACGACGGTTCGGCCGCGGCGCAATGCGGCGCTTAGGCGTTCGAGCGCGTCTGGGATTACAAGCACATCGCGACCCCCGGCCAACACCAGCACCGGCAGCCTGAGCCTTGGCAGCTCGGCTTCCACATTCCAGCTATCAAGCGTCTGGATATGTCCGACCACCGCCTCCGGCGCCATACGAGCGGCGTCGCTGACAAGGGTCATGAGTGCCCGGTCGTAGGGCAGGGTAGGCGCCAGTCGCATCAACGCACCGCGCAACAACGCCCGATTCGCGCCCAGGTGGCGCAGCAATCGGAAAGTGATGCCAAGGCTAATGGCTGAGGTTTCGCGATCGATATCGAACAGCCGCCATGCCCAGTGGGCCAAAGAATTCCCACGGCGCACGACAGATTGCCCTTCTGCCGGCGGCGGCGCAACCAGCACCAAGGATTGCACCGACTCGGGATGGTCCAAAGCAAATTGCAGGGCGACCGCACCCCCGAGCGAATGGCCGATCAAGTGAACTGGGCCTAGACCTAGACTCGAGACAAAGGCATGCACGTCATTGACGAGCATCTCGATATTGTGACCAAAACCCGGCCGTTCGCTATCACCACAGCCGCGCATATCGGCAGCGTAGGCGCGGTAATGGGCCGGCAAACGTGTCAGCACGGGTTGCCACCAGCGCCAAGAGGCAAAATTGCCATGCAGCAGCACTAATTGCGTATTGCCGTCGCCGACGACCTGATAGTGGATCTTGAGATTTGGGGTCTGAATGTAAGGCACTGTGCAATGCAATATTACTGCATTGCACAATAGGCCATGGGTCGCATGCTGTCAAAGCCGCTTATCGCGACAGCGACGCCAGCCAGAAAAAATAATGAACCGCTAGCTCTTGTCGGATTGTTTGGGCGAGTTCGATCCGCGCTTGATCCCGGCCGCTTTCAAGAAGTTGTCCTGGATGTCGCTCCAGATCTTGAGATTGCGTTGTGTGAGCTCGGACATGGTATTGATGGGATTGGCGCCCACAACATTGTTCATCTGATCCCGCATCAACCTCTGTTGTTCTGCCACAAGGGCCAGACTCTTTTCCAGGTAGCTGGTAAAGGCCTCCTGTACGTTGTCACCGTAGAAACGAATCATTTTGGTAAGCACCTCGGTGGTAAACAAAGGCTCACCACCGGATTCCTGTTCGATGATTATTTGCAACAGAATACTGCGGGTAAGATCTTCTTCCGTATTCGCCTCAATCACGCGGAATTCGCTGCCGCCCAACACAAGCTCACGAACGTCGGCCAATGTTATATAGCGGCTGAGCTCCGTGTCATAGAGTCGGCGATTTGGGTACTTTTTGATGATTCTTACTGCCACGCGACATCACCCATGAATATTATGCTTGCTATGTGTAGCGACCGCCGCCGGTAACATTTGCGGGCAAATTCTCTACGCATCGTTTCATCTCTCTACTGCTAGTGCGACGCCCTGCCCGCCGCCGATACACAGCGTCGCCAGGCCCCGGTGGGCATCACGGCGTTTCATCTCATAGAGTAATGTAACGAGAATGCGGGCGCCGGAGGCGCCAATGGGGTGCCCCAGCGCGATGGCACCGCCATTGACGTTAACCTTGCTGGCATCCCAGCCAAGATCTCGGTTAACCGAGATCGCCTGGGCCGCGAAGGCTTCATTCGCCTCCATCAGGTCCAAATCATCGATCTGCCAGCCCGCTTTCTCCAGGCAACGGCGCGATGCCGGAATTGGACCCGTGCCCATGATGGCCGGATCGACACCGGCGCTGGCAAAGGCGACTACGCGCGCCATAGACTTCAGTCCCAGTTTTTTGGCTGTGCTTTCACTCGTCATGATCACACCCGCAGCACCGTCATTAATCCCGGAAGCGTTACCGGCGGTAACCGTCCCGTCTTTTGCGAATGCCGGACGAAGCTTGGCCAAGCCTTCCGCCGTTGTACCGTGGCGTGGAAACTCATCGGTATCGAACACAATGGGTTCACCTTTGCGTTGCGGAATCTCGACCGCAATGATCTCCTCTTTAAATCGTTCTGCCTTTTGCGCTGCTTCCGCTTTCTGTTGCGAGCTAGCCGCAAACTGGTCCTGCTCGCCGCGATCGATCTCGTACTTGCGTACGATATTCTCGGCCGTATTTCCCATGTGATATTGGTTGAATGCGTCCCACAGGCCATCAACAATCATAGAGTCTTTCATCGCCCAATCGCCCATCTTGGTGCCCACGCGTGACTTCGGCAACACATGCGGCGCCAACGACATACTCTCTTGCCCCCCAGCAATGACAACGTCGGCGTCACCACAGCGGATTGCCTGCATGCCGAGATGGACAGATTTGAGTCCGCTCCCACAGACCTTATTGATGGTTAGGGCCGGTACCGACACCGGCAGACCCGCTTCGATGGCCGCCTGGCGGGCCGGGTTCTGGCCCGCACCCGCCGTCAATATCTGGCCCATGATTACTTCATCGATTTGCTCAGGCTTGACCCCACTACGCTGCAGCAGACCTGCGATGACCTTGGCACCCAGGCTGCTGCCTGGAATCTGTGACAGGCCCCCGCCAAACGTGCCCACTGCCGTACGGCCTGCGGCCACGATGACGACATCTTTACTCATGACTTCCTCCTAATGTAAGTGCTGCACGGACGTGCGGTCGCACAAGCCCTTTGCGGCAGCGCAACATAGACTACCAGAGATGGCCAAGTCGTGCCATATGTCTATACCAAAAAACGATCTCGGGGCCGGTATGTTGCAGCGCACAAAACACTATGTTATGCTGTTATTTTGTAGCCCTTATTATAAGAGACGGAATCGATGAGTGACGACCCATTCTCTGCCGCAAACAAGGATTGGCTGGCCTTCCAGCAGCAGTATTGGAATGCCTGGCGCTCATTGGGCGACCAGGCCCGCGAAACCATGTCGACGCCTGAAATGCCGACCAACCCTTGGGCGCAGGCACTCGATAGTTGGTGGAAGACGATCTCGCCCGGGACCGGCCCCGAAGTCAATGATTTTTACACAAGGCTAAGCGAGCAAGCGAAGGCGTTTTTTCGTCTGTCAGAAGGCTTCGGCCAGATGGCGCAAGCGGCCACCACCAGTGGTGACGCGCTCACCCAGTGGCAAGATCAAATGGAACAGGCGCTGGCGGGGCTGAAGCAAAACTTTTCCCAATCCACCCCGAACACGCACGAGTTCATGCGGCAGGTCATGGCATTTTGGGAACTTCCGCTCGATACCTGGCAGCGGACGGCCTCTTCCATGTCGGTATTGCCGGACGATTTCCTGCAGAACCTAAAGGCCGGCAAACTCGAACATATTCAGGATATTACCGGCCGCATGAATGAATTCCTATCGGTGCCGGGCGTCGGTTACACACGCGAATGGCAAGAGCAATTGCAAACGCAGGCAAGGTTAATGCTCGACTACCAAAACGCCTACCGTGAGTATGCCGCGGGTTACAGCAAGATCGGCCTACAAAGCGTGGAACAACTGGAAGCACTGCTCAAAGCACAAACTGAGGACAACAAATCGGTTACAGGAATCCGTGACCTGTATGACCTGTGGGTCGACTGCTGCGAGGAGGCCTATGGCAAATACGTCTCGACGGATGAGTACGCTGAACTCCACGGGCGCTTGGTCAATCGGTTGATGGCGCTTAAGCAGCACAGCCGAGAAATGATCGACGAGTTACTCGGTGCAATCGGCATGCCCACGCGACATGAAACCAACACGCTACAGCGCCGCCTGCAGGAAGTGCGCAGGGAGGGCAGAGTCATGCGCGCTGAGCTTGAGGCCCTAAAGGCACAGACGGCGATGCCACAACGTCGCGTGTCGTCGGCAGCGCCGACACAGAATGTGGCGGCCAAAACAAAAATCAAGAAGACACGACGCGCGTCGCCGGCAAAGAAAACCAAACCAGCACGTGGTCGAGCAGCTGGTCACAACGCTATCAAGGAAGGCTAGGCTATGTCTCCCGTTCAAATCCGACCCGACCAGGCAGCCAACGAGTTGCTCACGTTTAACCGTAAGCTTGGCGAAGGCCTGCAGAATTTAGTAAAGATTGGACCGGTCGACGCCGGTGTGACGCCTAAAGAGGCCGTTTACCGCGAGGACAAGATGGTGCTGTACCGGTTCAAATCCGACAACCATAAACCTCGCAATCCGGTACCCGTTCTTATCGTTTATGCGTTAGTTAATCGCCCCTATATGACCGACATACAGGAAGATCGCTCGACCGTGCGCGGTTTGTTAGAGGCGGGCCTTGACGTCTATCTGATTGATTGGGGCTATCCCGATCGAGCCGATAGGTATCTCACGCTCGATGACTATATAAATGGCTACATCGATCGCTGCGTGGATCTAATTCGCAAAAAACACAATTGTGACAAGATCAATCTGCTGGGTATATGCCAGGGCGGTACATTCAGTCTATGTTACAGCGCCATGCACCCGCACAAGGTTCGGAATCTAACCGCCATGGTAACCCCGGTTGATTTCAAGACCCCAGAGAACTTGCTTAGCCGCTGGGTACAACACATGGATGTAGATCTATTGGTCGACACCATGGGCAATATGCCAGGCGAGCTACTCAATTGGACTTTTCTCTCGCTAAAGCCGTTCCGGCTCATGGGACAAAAGTACATGGATATGGTTGACGCATTGTCTGACGAACGTAAGGCCAAGAATTTCTTACGGATGGAGAAATGGATCTTTGATAGCCCAGATCAAGCCGGTGAAGCCTTTCGTCAGTTCATCAAGGACTTCTATCAACGCAACGCGCTTATTAAAGGTGAGCTCCGGATCGGCGAGCACGAAGTCAATTTAAAAAATGTCACCATGCCAGTGCTCAATATTTACGCCACTGAAGATCACCTGGTTCCACCAAGTGCGTCGATACCACTTAAGGACTTTGTCGGCAGCAAAGATTACACCGAACAGGCATTCCCGGGTGGGCACATCGGTATCTATGTCAGCGGGCGCGCCCAGAAAGAGGTTCCACCATCTATCGGTCGCTGGTTAGACGCACGCGTCTAAGGTCGTCCCCTATCCCCACCACTGTCGGCGGCGTGTACGCCCCGATCTTTGTGCTTAACGACATTAGGATCCATCATGTCGATAAAGCGCTTGGCCTGTGGCGACAGAAACTTACCGCGTCTTAACACTAGGCCATAACTGCGTTTTGGAAAATAACGATCCAAAGAAATACGGGCCAGCGCTTCCTTTCCAGTCAGACAGATATCGGTGACGATCGAAATACCAAGCCCGAGCATCACGTATTTCTTGATAACCTCCCAACCACCAGCCTCCAGAGCGACCTTGTAGTTGAGGTCGTGTTGATTGAATACGAGATCAACCATGCGCCAGGTGCTGAGATGCCGTGGCGGCAGGATCAATCCGTAGGGGCTTATCTGTTGGAGACGCACACTACGTTTCTTAGCCAGCGGATGGTCACGCGCAGTAATTAGCACCGTGTTGTAGGTAAAGATCGGGTGGTAACTGATGTCGTCCGGCACATCCGGCATCGATCCCACCGCAAAGTCCACTTCGTCGGCACGCAGCATGGCAAGCCCATCGCGACCGGTGACATTGTGAAGTTTTAGACGGATCCCAGGATAACGCCGTGCGAATTCTCGCATCGGTTCCGGCAGAATGTATAAGATCGTCGACTCACCGGCGGCAATGTTGAGTTCCCCGGTCTCGAGCTTGCCGCGTTGGGCGGCGAAGGTCTCCGGCAACGTGTCCATGCCTTGTATGAGTGGCAACGCCAACTCATAGAGCGCGCTGCCTTCCGGCGTTAGCTTGATATTGGGCCCACGTCGCTCGAACAATTCAATGGCAAGCTCACGTTCAAGCGCCTGAATTTGTAGCGTAACCGAGGGCTGACTGAGGAATAGTCGTTCGGCCGCCTTCGAAACGCTCCCGGTCTGGGCCGCATAACAGAATGCGCGTAGTTGTTTGAGCCGGTTTTGTTTGTAATACACCGGGTTCGTAGCCACCAAAGACACCTGTTCATAATTGAAAATTCCAATAGTAAATATTGAAATAATTACTTTGTCAAATAATAGCGATGCTACGTAGACTGCATTGGCAGCACACCATGAGGCAATCTCGGCGGCTATTCGAGCGTAGTTTCCAGGCAAGCTATTTGCCTATAATTGCTCGCCGCCATTTAACTGGAAGAAGAACCGAGACGACGCGACTATTGCTGAGTTTCAACGTGAACCCGGGGCTATGGGCTATGAGTTTCAATTTATTACGCTGGCCGGTTTTCACGCGCGCAAGCTACAAGATCAACGCGAGGTTGGCGTCGGTTACTTCGATGATGTGACTCAGATCATTACTGGTGGTGGTACTTCCGTCATCACCGCATTAGCGGGCGCAACCGAGGAAGAGCAGTTCGAACACGAGCCGGTTGCCAAGCAAGTTGCATCCCGACGTAGCTTTTATCATCACCCTCCCCAATCTCGGCGGCCGGCCTTTAGGACCGCCATTTTTTTCGATTTGAGTTCGATCACGGTCGGCCACGACGGTACCGGCCTGGTGTTGTGTTATGCTCTATCGTTTAGGCGCATCGAGTTGAGGGTAAACAATGGCCAAACATGTGCAACCACCGGCCGACGGCGAAAAAATTACCGTAGGACGCGACAATAACCTAAGGGTACCGGACAACCCAATCATCCCCTTTATCGAAGGCGATGGCATCGGCCCGGACATTTGGCGGGCCACAGTCCGTGTGTTGGACTGCGCGGTAGAAAAAGCCTACCGCGGGCAGCGCCAGATCCACTGGATGGAGATCTATGCGGGAGAGAAGGCCAATGACCGCTTAAAGACCTGGCTGCCCGATGAAACGATAGACGCCTGCCGTAAATACCTGGTCGCCATCAAAGGTCCACTCACCACGCCGATCGGCGGTGGCTTTCGCTCACTCAATGTTGCCCTGCGACAGATGCTCGACTTATATGTCTGCCTGCGTCCGGTCCGCTGGTTCAAGGGGGTGCCATCACCGGTCAGAAAGCCGGAGCTGGTTGACATGGTTATATTTCGCGAGAACACCGAGGACATCTACGCAGGCATCGAGTTCGAACAGGGTGGCGAGAAGGTAAGTAAGTTCTTGTCGGTGTTCAAGGATAATTTCCCGCAGGAGTTTGGCAAGCTGCGTTTCCCCGACACGTCTGGTATTGGCATCAAACCAGTCTCGCGCGAGGGCACCGAGCGGCTCGTGCGGGCAGCACTCAACTACGCGATCACCAATAAGCGTAAGAGTGTAACGTTCGTGCACAAAGGCAACATCATGAAGTTCACCGAGGGCGCGTTCCGAAATTGGGGATATCAGTTAGCTGAGCGTGAATTCGCGGATCATTGCTACACCTGGGATCAGTGGGAACGCATCAAGGCAGAGAAGGGCAACGAGGCGGCCAACGCCGAACAGCAATCTGCACTGGACAGCGGAAAAATATTGATCAAGGATGCGATCGCTGACATCACGTTGCAGCAGGTGTTGACTCGACCTAAAGAATTCGACGTGATAGCGACGATGAACCTCAACGGCGATTATCTATCTGACGCGCTAGCTGCCCAAGTCGGTGGCATCGGCATCGCCCCGGGTGGTAACATCAATTATGTCACCGGACATGCGGTGTTTGAAGCGACTCACGGTACCGCCCCAAAATACACCAACCTCGACAAGGTTAATCCAGGGTCGATGACCCTTTCCGGAGAAATGATGCTGCGGTACATCGGCTGGACCGAGGCCGCGGATCGGATCATTGAGGCGATGGACAAAACCATTACCAGCAAGACCGTGACCTACGACTTCGCGCGTCTGATGGAGGGCGCCAATGAAGTCAAGTGCAGTGAGTTTGGCGATGCACTGATCAGCAATATGTAACCCACAAAGCTACTCACTGCTACCGCAACCTAGAAGGGCTCCACGTGTTTGCTCCAAGTTAGAAGGTTGCACTCTAGATCCGATAACCGCCGACACAACGTTTACCGGGTCAGGTTCGTACTACGCCCTCTTCCACCATCTCCAGCTCGAAAGCGGCTGCCATCAGGGCACGGGTATAGGGCTCGAGCGGTTTGCTGAAAATGCGCTGTGCCGGTCCTCGCTCGATCACATGACCATCACGCATAACGATGACTTCATCGCTTAAGGCCCGGATAACTCTTAGGTCATGACTAATAAAGAGGTACGCGAGCCGATGGCGCGTCTGTAGCTCCTGTAGGAGCTCCACGATCTGCGCCTGTACTGACATATCGAGCGCGGACGTCGGCTCGTCCAACACGACAAAGCGCGGCTTCACCACCATCGCCCGAGCGATAGCGATGCGCTGACGTTGACCACCCGAGAACTCGTGCGGATAACGATGCCGACTTTCCGGATCTAAATGAACCTCGTCTAGGGCCTCGATGATCATTCGCTCGCGTTCTCGCTCGTCTGCGCCTAAACCATGCACCCCGAGGCCTTCGCCGATAATCTGGCCCACTGACATACGCGGGCTTAGACTGCCGAAAGGGTCTTGAAAAACGATCTGCATTTCGCGGCGCAGTGGCCGTAGCGACTTCCAACCAAGACCCTGAATGGCACGCCCATCGAACTCGATCGAACCTTTACTTTTTTCAAGCCGCAAAAGCGCGAGGCCGAGCGTCGTCTTGCCGGAGCCACTCTCCCCCACCACACCGACGGTGTAACCCTCCCGCACCGTGACGTCGATGCCATCCACTGCCTTTACGTGATCGACGGTGCGTCGTAATACACCGGCTTTTATCGGGAACCAAACCTTGATATCACTGGCCTTGACCATCGCACGGGCATCGCCAACAACCGTCGTTGGTTTGTCGGCCGGCTCGGCTGCGAGCAAACGTTGTGTATAGGCATGTTGCGGTCGCTCGAAAATATCCTCGACAGCACCTGACTCCACGACCGCCCCTGAATGCATGACATAGACCCGTTTTGCCATCTTGCGCACAACCCCAAGGTCATGAGTTATGAACAACATCGCCATCCCCAGGCGTGCCTGTAGATCATTAAGTAATCTAAGAATCTGTGCCTGGATGGTGACATCTACCGCCGTCGTCGGCTCATCGGCAATCAACAAGTCCGGCTCATTCGCGAGCGCCATCGCGATCATCACGCGCTGACGTTGACCACCCGACAGTTGGTGTGGGTATGACTTGAGACGTTGCTCTGGGTCACGTATACGTACCAGCTCAAGCAGCTCTAGTGTGCGCGCCCTCGCGGCATCACGCGACAGGCCTTTGTGCACCATCAAAACTTCGTTGATCTGCTTCTCGACAACATGTAACGGATTCAACGAGGTCATGGGCTCTTGAAAGATCATCGAGATCTGATCACCACGCACTTCGCGTAACACCTGTTCATTGGCACCCATGAGCTCGCGTCCCTGAAAGCGAATCGAGCTGCCAGGTGAATGTGCCGCCACTGGATACGGCAACAACTGCAACACCGAGAGCGCGGTCACAGATTTACCCGAGCCGCTTTCGCCCACAATCGCCACCGTTTCGCCTTTGTCGATATGCAGAGACACACCCTTCACGGCGGTGACCGAGCTATCGAATTGGTGGAATTCAACGCCGAGTTCGTCGATTTGCAGGAGCGGTAGGGCCACTAGTTAGTATGCTCGGCCGCAGGCTGTTGCGGCGTCGTGGTGGTTGCGGGTCCGGTCTCCTCGGGGGGTGGCGTACCGGCGAACAGCTTTCTGGGATCAAACGCATCGCGCACCGCCTCGCCAATAAACATTAGGAGACTAAGCATGGTCGCGATGGCAAAAAATCCAGTCAACCCCAGCCATGGCGCTTGCAAGTTGGCTTTGCCCTGAGCGAGCACTTCGCCGAGCGATGCCGAACCCGGCGGCAGGCCGATCCCGAGAAAATCAAGTCCGGTGAGGATCGTTACCGAACCGGTCAATGTGAATGGCATGAGGGTAATAGTGGAAACCATGGCGTTTGGCAATACGTGACGAAACATGATCATGGTGTCACTGACACCAAGCGCGCGCGCCGCTCGAATGAAATCGAGATTGCGCGCACGCAGAAATTCTGCCCGTACTACACCAACAAACCCCATCCAACTAAAAAGTAACAGCAGCCCGAGTAACCACCAAAAGTTCAGCTCGACGATGCTGGCAAGAATGATAATCAGGTAAAGCATAGGCATGCCCGCCCAGATCTCCATAAAGCGTTGAAACAGTAGATCCAACCAGCCGCCGAAGTAGCCCTGCACCGCCCCCGCGATCACACCGATAACGGCGCTGACCACCGTGAGCGTGAAACCAAAAAGTATAGATATGCGAAACCCGTATATCAGGCGCGCCACGACATCGCGCGCCTGATCGTCGGTGCCCAGCCAATGTTCAGCGTCGGGGGGCGAGGGCGCCGGTACGGCAAGATCCCAGGCCACGGTGCGATGGTTATAACGTATGATCGGCCAAATCATCCAGCCGTTGTCATTGATAAGCTTGGCAACGAAGGGATCTCGGTAATCCGCCGTGGTCGGAAATTCCCCACCGAAGGTCGTTTCTGGATAGGCCCTGAAGATTGGTATATAGATATCGCCCTCGTAGTAGACGAGAAAGGGCTTGTCGTTAGCCACGAACTCCGAAAATAGGGTAACGACAAAGAATGCAAGAAAGATCCACAACGACCAGTAGCCACGTTTGTTTGCACGAAAATTTTGCAGTCGCCGCTCGGTAATCGGCGAGATCTTCATGCCCAGAAAAGTGAGTCGGGGTTTGGCAGTGTCGTTCTCGATCTGGCTCATTTATGCCTCGCGCGCCTCGAAATCGATACGCGGATCGATGACCGTATACATGAAATCGCCCACTAAATTCATGAGAAGCCCGAGTAGTGAAAAGAAATACAGCGTGCCAAACATTAAAGGATAGTCACGCCCAAAGGCTGCCTCGAAGCCCAACAGTCCGAGCCCATCGAGCGAAAATATGATTTCGATGAATACCGTATTGGTAAACAAAATACCGACGAATGCGGCCGGGAAACCTGCGATTATTAACAACATGGCGTTGCGGAAGACATGACCATAGAGCACACGACGTTCGGTCAGACCCTTGGCCCTGGCAGTAAGCACATATTGTTGGTGTAGCTGTTCGAGGAAGAAGTTTTTGGTGAGCATGGTCAGCGTTGCAAAGCCACCAAGCACCATAGAGATGATAGGCAGCGTCATGTGCCAGAAGTAATCGGCAATGCAGGCAGCATTACTCACACAACCCGTAAACCCGAGACCGAGATACTCTTCGGAGAGCAGGCCCCGTAAAGGAAACCAACTAAAGTAGCTGCCACCGACGAATATCACCAGCAAGAAAACCGCAAACAAAAAGCTCGGAATGGCGTAGCCAATAACGAGGACAAAGGTCGTCCCGACGTCAAAGCGACTGCCATCACGCACCGCTTTGGCAATACCGAGCGGGATAGAAATAAGGTAGACAATCAGCGTAGTCCACACGCCCAGTGAGATGGACACTGGCATCTTGTCGAGCACGAGATCCACGACCTTACGATCACGGAAAAAGCTCTCGCCAAAGTCAAAGACGAGGTAGCTGCGCATCATATCGAAAAAGCGTTGATGTAGCGGCTTGTCAAAGCCAAAGCGCTTCTCGAGTTCCTTAATAAATTCCGGATCGAGTCCTTGCGCACCACGGTAGGCACTCTTGACGGTTTCCCCCAGTGCTGGTGTCTGCAGGGTCTCACCCGTTCCCACCCGGGTAATACGCTCGGTGATAGCCGAACCTTCGCCGGTGAGCTGGGCGATCGCCTGTTCGACTGGGCCACCAGGCGCGGTTTGAATCACGACGAAGTTGATCAACATGATCCCAAACAGGGTCGGGATGATGAGCAACAAGCGCCTGATGATATAAGCGGTCATGAAATTCCCATGCGCTGCCACACACGACGAAACACGAAGAAGCCAGCAACCCCCAAACCCGCGATAACCACGATCGTGGTACCGATACCGGGTGTAGCGGGGCTGCTTATGTCAGTGGCTTGGCCTTCCGTTTCGCGCTCGGCTTGCAAGCGCGCCGCCTTCACCGGGTCAAACCACCAGTAGTTAGTCGAGGTGCCAGACCTAGGGGTCACCTCGGGTCGCGAGAACTTGTCCCAAGAAAGAATACGTTGTACCTGCAAATGCCAGTGGGGGACGACGTAGTAACCGAACAGCAATACACGGTCGAGGGCACGGGTACGCGCGACCAAATCCTCCCGGTCGGGCGCGCTGATCACAAGTTCGATGAGTTCATCAACGACCGGGTCCTTGACGCCGGCGTAGTTGCGTCCAGCCGGTGAGTCCGCGGCGGCGCTGCTCCAAAAGTTTCGTTGCTCATTGCCGGGGGATTCGGAGGAACCCCAGACCGCAACAATCATGTCAAAGTCGAAGCTGCGCAAGCGGTTAATGTATTGCGACTGATCGACCAGACGTACCCGCGCATCGATACCAAGCCGTCTAAGATTACGCACGTAGGGTAAGACGATACGCTCGAACGCGGGGCTCACTAGCAAGATCTCGAACTCGAACGGTTGCCCAGTATGTACGTTAATGAGTCGCGTGTCGTCCACAGTCCAGCCGACCTGTTCGAGCAGTGCAAACGCTTGGCGCAAGTTATTTCTCGGCCATCCGCTGCCATCGGTCGATGGTGCTTCGTAGGAGTGGGTAAAAATCTCGTCGGGTATGCGGCCACGATAACGCGCAAGGATCTCTAGCTCTTCTGCTTCGGGGGGACCAGTGGCGGCAAGCTCTGAGTTAGAGAAATAGCTCTCGGTACGGGTGTACTGACCAAAAAAGAGGTTCTTGTTGGTCCACTCGAAATCGAAGGCAAACGCCAAGGCTTGGCGTACCTTACGATCCTTGAAGATCTCACGCCGGCCGTTGTAGACAAACGCCTGCATGCCCGTAGGGCTGAAATGACGGACCTCTTCTTTTCTCAACCAGCCGTTGCGTACCGCCGGCACATCGTAGTCGAGCGCCCACGCCTTTGCCTGGTTTTCGAATCGAAAGTCGATCTCGCCCGCTTTCAGCGCTATGCGGATGGCGGTATCATCATGATAGTAGTCGTAACGGATACGGTCGAAGTTATTGTGGCCCTTGTTCACCGGCAGATCCTTACCCCAATAGTCCTGCACACGCTCGGTAGTTACGAATCGACCCGCCTCAAACTTGGTGATGCGATAGGGACCGCTACCGAGGGGCGGGTCCAACGTCGTACTTTCGAAGTCACCCGCATCCCAGTAGTGCTTGGGCAAGATGGGGAGCTGACCCACGATTAGTGGTAACTCGCGGTTGCCCTTCTCAGCGAATGTAAATTTCACTGTTTGCGGACCGACCTTTTCGGCGCTAGCGACACTTGCGTAGTAAAAGCGGTAGAAAGGTTGGCCCTTGTTCTTTAACGCATTAAACGACCAGATAACATCCTCGACCGTAATCGGCTTGCCGTCATGCCAACGGGCTTGCGGGCGCAGACCAAAGATTACCCACGAGCGATCACCGGGAATCTCGATGGATTCGGCGATCAAACCGTACTCGGTGAAAGGCTCGTCAGCACTCGCCGTGAGCAATGTTTCAAAGGAGGTCCCCGCCGCCGGATTACCTTTGGGGATAAACGGGTTGAAGCTATCGAAAGTCCCTTGTACGCCGAGGCGAAGTGTACCACCCCTGGGCGCATTCGGGTTTACATAGTCGAAATGTTGGAAATCCGGGCCATACTTTGGCGTCCCATGCATCGCCAAGGCATGCGTTGTTTGGACTGGGGCCGGGCGCGCAGTATCAACGCTGATGAACATCAACCAAGGTATGACGAACATGCGCGTCCAATCCTGCCACATAGGCTGCCCCAAACCGCCCGTTGCGGGTACGGCGTGATTTTCCCATATGCTATCGCCAATGGCACATTTGCCCGCCCTTTGGACCACGCCTTGTCGCCACGGCGTCTGGGCGCTAATCTGTGCCTATCTTAGGTGCCGCCACGATGACCACGCCGATGCCAAAACTCGCTAACACCGATCCGGCCAAAAAACAGTCGCTGGTTGACAGTTTGCGGGCGTTTCTGCCATCGGCATCGGTGCTCTACAGCGATGAAGAGCTAAAGCCTTACGAATGCGACGGGTTGTCGGCCTATCGACAAGTGCCGCTTGTCGCGGTGCTCCCGGAAACGGTCGAGCAGGTGCAACATATCCTGCGACTATGTAGTGCGCGCAAGGTTCCCGTGGTGGCGCGCGGTGCCGGTACCGGGCTTTCCGGCGGTGCGTTACCATTGGCCGACGGCGTACTCCTGGGCCTGGCGAAGTTCAATCGCATCCTAGAAATCGATCCGGTCAAGCGGATAGCACGCGTGCAACCTGGGGTAAGAAATCTTGCCGTTTCGCAAGCGGCGGCACCGCACGCGCTTTACTACGCACCCGATCCATCTTCCCAGATCGCCTGTTCTATCGGCGGTAATGTGGCGGAAAATGCTGGCGGCGTGCACTGCCTTAAATACGGTTTAACCGTGCATAATATTTTGAAACTCGAGGTAGTTACGATCGATGGCGAACTTATTACCATCGGCGCCGACGGCCTCGATAGTCCCGGTTACGACTTGCTGGCGCTGATGACAGGCTCCGAAGGTATGCTTGGCGTAATCGTCGAGGTTACGGTCAGGCTGCTGCCGCAACCCGAATCGGCGCAGGTAATCCTTGCTGCGTTTGACGATATCGAAAACGCCGGCAGCGCCGTGGCGCACATTATCGGGGCCGGTATTATTCCGGCTGGCCTTGAGATGATGGATAAGCCAGCAATCCGCGCCACCGAAGACTTTGTGCATGCCAATTATCCGACCGACGCGGAAGCGATGTTGTTATGTGAGGTAGACGGCACCAGCGCCGAGGTCGCCGAACAAATCGCGCGAGTGGAAGACGTGCTCAATAGCTGTGGCGCCACTGAGATTCGCAGAGCCAGCGATGAACAGGAACGTATGGTTTTTTGGTCGGGGCGTAAGGCCGCATTCCCGGCGGTGGGCCGCATTAGTCCTGACTACTACTGTATGGATGGCACCATCCCACGTCGTCGATTGAGCAAAGTACTCACACGGATCGGACAGTTATCCGAGGAATACGGGCTACGGATCGTCAATGTGTTTCACGCCGGCGATGGCAATCTACACCCACTAATCTTGTATGATGCTAACAAGCCCGGTGAACTCGAACGCACCGAAGAGCTAGGCGGTAAGATCTGTCAGCTGTGTGTCGAGGTAGGCGGTACTATCACCGGCGAGCATGGCGTCGGCGTGGAGAAAATCGACCAGATGTGTGTACAGTTCGATAAGTCAGAGCTGACGCAGTTTCACGCCGTTAAACACGCCTTTGACCCAGACGGCCTGCTTAACCCAGGCAAGGGTGTGCCTACGTTACGCCGTTGCGCTGAGTTTGGCGCCATGCATGTACACGGTGGCAAACTCCCACACGCAGACTTGCCTCGCTTCTAGGTGCAAACCCGTACAAAAGCCTTGCCTTGACGCTTGAATCAAAAGACATAGAAGCAATCGTTCGCGCTGCTGCTGCCGAAGCAGCACCGTTGCGGATTCGCGGTGGTGACACCAAGGCGTTTTACGGTAGGCAAACGAACGGTCAACTTCTAGATGTCAGTGGTCACGCCGGCATCATTAGTTATGAACCGACGGAACTGGTAATTACCGCGCGCGCCGGCACCCGACTAAAAGACATCGAGGCGGCGCTGGCTGAGAGCGACCAAATGCTGTCATTCGAACCGCCGCACTTTGGTGACGGTGCTACATTGGGTGGTGCCGTGGCCAGTGGACTGTCCGGCCCAGCCCGACCCTATACGGGTGCGCTACGAGACTTCTTGCTGGGTGTTGTTTGCATTAACGGTGCAGGCGAACGTCTATCGTTCGGTGGACAGGTGATGAAAAACGTAGCCGGCTACGACATATCCCGACTTATGGCTGGCGCCATGGGGACCTTGGGTGTCATGCTCGAGTTATCGTTAAAGGTTTTACCGAAACCAACGTGTGAGTTGACGTTGGCATTTGCCGTCGACGCCGCCACTGCTATTGCCACTACGGCCAAATGGGCAGCGCAACCATTACCATTTTCCGCCGCCTGTCATGACGGTGAGATATTACGAGTACGATTGTCGGGATCGGAGAGCGGCGTTAATGCGGCACATCAGAAAATCGGTGGCGAGGAAGTTGCTGACGGTGATTCCTACTGGCAGGCACTACGCGAACATCGATTGCCCTATTTTAGTAATACACAACCCCTCTGGCGGTTGTCGGTACCCGCTACCACCCCTGCAACCAGCATCAATGGTCAATGGATATTGGATTGGGGAGGCGCCCAGCGTTGGTGCGTAAGCGATATACCAGCTGATTTGATCCGGCAGCAGGCATCATCCGTTGGCGGTCATGCCATTCTTTTCCGAGGTGGCGATCGTACTAGTGAAGTCTTTCATCCGTTGCCAGCACCATTGGTGACTCTGCATCGTCGACTCAGAGACGCATTTGATCCGAAAAAGATATTAAATCCCGGGCGGCTTTATCGCGACCTATAACTAGCAAATGAAAAAACGTCGCACACCATGAATCAGAGGCGCTATGCAAACCGCACTCGCTGAATTCATCAAAGAAACGGCAGAGGGCCTGGAAGCCGAACAAATATTACGCAAGTGTGTGCACTGTGGGTTTTGCACTGCTACCTGTCCCACCTATCAACTTCTGGGCGATGAGCTCGACGGACCGCGCGGGCGAATTTATCTAGTAAAGCAAGCATTGGAGGGCGATACCGTTTCTAGCCGTACCCAGTTGCACTTGGATCGTTGTCTCGGGTGTCGCGCCTGCGAAACTACCTGCCCATCGGGTGTGCAATACGGGCGCCTTGCCGACATTGGTCGCAAAGTGGTCGAAGAACAGGTCGGACGTTCGTGGCCGGATCGCGTGCGACGCGGAATACTGCAAATGGTATTGCCCTATCCGTCACGTTTTGCGCCCGTGCTAGCACTGGGACGGGCAATACGCCCGATATTACCGCGCGTATTGCGGCGCATGGTGCCGCCGCGCGATGCGCCAGGGAGCTGGCCGATACCGCGCTACCGCCGACGCATGCTGGTCTTGGATGGCTGCGTGCAGCCGGCACTGGCGCCGCGTATCAATGCCGCCACCGCGCGCGTGCTTAGTCGCTTCGGTATCAGCTTGGTACGCGCTAATCTGGCGGGATGTTGTGGTGCCATGAGCTATCACCTCACAGCCCAAGATCAGGGCCTCAAGTTCGCGCGTCGAAACATCGACGCATGGTGGCCCGAGCTGGAAGACGGTGCCGAGGCTATCGTAATAACGGCAAGCGGTTGCGGTGTGTTCATCAAAGAGTATGGTCACCTGCTGCGCCACGATTCGCGCTATGCCGATAAAGCGGCGCGCGTCTCTGCTGCGACGCGTGACATTGCTGAGATCCTTGTCGAAAACGATATTAAAGATCTAGATAACCACCCCAGGAAGATTGCCTTTCAATGTCCTTGTAGCCTACAGCATGGACAAAAGCTTGGCGGCGTGGTTGAAAACTTTTTGCGAAAACTGGGTTTCGAATTAACGCCGGTACCAGATGAGCATCTCTGCTGTGGCTCGGCGGGTACTTACTCAATACTTCAAAAGGGGCTTTCCCAACGCCTACTTACCAATAAACTCAAGGCCCTAGAGTCGGGCGCCCCCGACATGATTGTTACTGCCAATATTGGCTGCCTCACCCACCTGCAAACGCGGGCGAATGTGCCGGTGAAACATTGGATCGAACTATTAGATATCGCGTCGGACTAATGCTATCTACAACTCGCCCAGACCCCGGTGTTGGGTGAAGCCTAGCGCGCGCCAAGTGTTTGCTTGACCTGGCGCCGCCGCGTGTGCAGCACCGGCTCGGTGTAACCATTAGATACATCGCGCCCCTTAAACACCAAATCCAGCGCCGCCTGAAAGGCGATATTGTTATCGCAATCTGGCGCCATGGCTCGGTAAGCTGGATCACCTGCGTTTTGCGTATCAACGACTACGGCCATCTTGCGGAAGGTTTCTATTACCTGCTCTTTGTTGGTAATTCCGTGGCACAGCCAGTTCGCGATGTGTTGACTAGATATGCGCAATGTCGCGCGGTCTTCCATTAACGCAATGTCATTAATATCCGGCACTTTCGAACAACCGACGCCTTGGTCTATCCAACGCACGACGTAACCTAATAGTCCCTGGATATTGTTATCAAGTTCTCGTTGAATATCGCTGTCACTTGGTGGACCATCTGTCATCACCGCCAATGTCAGGATATCGTCGAGATTAGCGCGGCCGCGGCTCGCAAGTTGTGCTTGACGGGCAGACACGTCGATCTGATGGTAGTGCATGGCGTGCAAGGTGGCCGCTGCCGGTGAAGGTACCCAAGCCGTGTTGGCACCTGCCTCGACATGGCCGATCTTGGTTTCCACCATCGCCTTCATCGCATCGGGCGCCGGCCACATGCCCTTGCCGATCTGCGCCTTGCCACATAACCCGCACTCGATACCGATATCGACGTTCCAGTCTTCATAGGCCAGTATCCAAGGCTGCGACTTCATCTCCGCCTTCGGGATCACTGGGCCCGCTTCCATCATGGTGTGAATCTCGTCACCGGTACGATCGAGAAAACCTGTATTGATAAAGATCACTCGATCCATGGCGGCACGAATACATTCTTTGAGGTTCACGGTTGTACGTCGCTCCTCATCCATAATGCCGATCTTCAATGTGTTTCGCGCCAGACCTAACGCATCCTCCACGCGCGAAAACAGTTCAACCGTAGCCGCGACCTCCTCGGGACCATGCAATTTGGGCTTAACGATGTTGACGCTACCAGTCCTTGAATTCTTCAGCTTTCCTGTGCCTTTTAAGTCGTGCAATGCCGCCAACGTCGCCACCATCGCGTCTAAGAACGCTTCAGGTATTTCTTTACCGTCTTTGGTGACCACCGCATCCGTATACATATGGAGGCCCACATGGCGTACCAGCAATAAACTGCGGCCATGCAAGGTTAGCGGATTGCCGGCCGGATCAGCGTAGTGGCGGTCTGGATTGAGCGATCGGTTAATGTTCTTGCCACCCTTTTCGAATTTCGCCGTCAGGGTGCCCTTCATGAGCGCACACCAATTGCCATATACCTTTGCTTTGTCCTCGGCATCTACCGCCGCCACTGAGTCTTCAAAATCCTGAATAGTGGTCACCGCTGCTTCAAGCTCAATGTCTTTAATCCCAGCGTTGTGGGCCTGACCAATTGGATGATCCCGGTCGATACGGATATCGATGTGTAAGCCATGATTCTGTAGCAGTATGCTTTGTAATTTTCCATCCAACTCACGATAACCGACAAACTGCGTGGTATTCGCTAATGCGGTCTCCGGACTGTCGTTCAACACAGCAACGAGGCGTTTGCCAGCGCCACTATCTCGCAGCATGAACTCTTTAACGTCGCCATAGCTGCCATCGGCGAGCGCGACCGTCGAATCGAGAAACGCGTTGGCACGATCAAAAACTTTTTGCCCGCGTTTCGGGTTGTACTTATCACCGCGCTCGGCGCCGTCCGATTCGTCAATCACATCTGTTCCATAGAGGGCGTCGAACAGACTGCCCCAGCGCGCGTTAGCCGCGTTGAGGGCATAACGAGCGTTATCTACCGGCACCACGAGTTGCGGTCCGGCGATATGAGCAAGCTCATCATCGACATTTTGCACCGTCGCCTTGAACGGTGTGCCTTCGGGTACGATATAACCCATCTCAGTCAAGAAGGCCTTTTGCGCGCCGATGTCTAGGTTGCCCCGGTTTTGTCGGTGCCAATCGTCGATTTTTCGTTGCAGGGCGTCACGCTTATCCAACAGCGCCCGATTCTTAGGCGCTAGATCCATGACGATACCGTCAAGCGCAGTCCAGAATGCTTCTGGCGCTATACCAGTACCGGGGGCAATTTCATTGTCGACAAGGTCGTACAGCGATTTAGCGATTTGCAGATTTCCGATCTCAACTCGTTGTTGCATACTAAACACTCGGCTTTCTTCTATTAGTTGGTATTTGAGGCATACCCACCTTCATCGGCCTTGGCCGTATACTGGTGCCCCGAAGGCACCGTAGTTTAACCCAATGCCGCTTTCGACGGGACGGCATCGAGGGCCGATTTGGGCCGGCGTGCCATCGGCGGCTAAACTTTATACCTTAATATAGTGAACTCTGGACGCCAACGGCTGACTAAAAGGGCAATCAGCACATGGGGAGCCTATAGAGGGGAGCCTATATCATGAATAGACGCCAATTCGTAGCTACGCTGGTGAGCCTTAGCGCCTTACCATTGGTGGCCAAGAGGCTTGTTGCCAGCACCGAGGCAGACGTGACATCACCCATCGAAAAAATCGAACGTAGCGATGCCGAATGGCGCAAATTACTAACGCCCGAACAGTATCACGTGTTACGTAAGGAAGGCACAGAACGTTCACATAGCAGCCGGTTGAACGATGAGAAGCGTGCCGGAATCTATGCCTGCGCGGGTTGTGCGCTGCCGCTATTTAGCTCTGAAATGAAATACGATAGCGGCACTGGTTGGCCCAGTTTCTACAAATCGTTTAAGGGCGTGCTCGAGACCAAGACCGACTTCAAACTTATCCTGCCGCGCAAAGAGTATCATTGTGCGCGTTGCGGCGGCCACCATGGTCATATCTTCAAGGACGGTCCGGCACCGACGGGTCTACGGTACTGCAACAACGGGGTTGCCCTGAAATTTATCCCCAACAAATCTTCCTGAGTATTACTGACCGGCCAGCGTGAACAGTTCAAGGGGCGTGCCAACGCCCCTTAGCTTATGCTGTCCAAGCGATTGGCAGTCGCCAGAAACATGTTGCGCAAATTCTCCACTCATGAGCACGTGACGGTTAAGTTCCTTTGTCATGCCTTCGAGGCGTGCCACCTCGTTGGCGGCGGGGCCGATGACTGAGAACTCGACCCGCTCGGGAACACCGATGTTGCCGTACATCACATCGCCCACGTGCAAGCCAAGGCCGAATGACAGTGCGTCCTTATTGGTCGCCACGCGTTCATGGTTCGCTTGGACGAGGCGATCGTCCGCATCGCGTACTGCGGCCAGTGCCGATTTACACGCATCACTCGCCGTTGTGCTCGAATCTCGGATGGGAAAGATCGCCAACACCGCGTCACCGATAAAACGCAACACCTCACCGCCATGGACGAGCACGGCACCCGCCGTACACTCGAAGTAGCTATTGAGGGCAGTAAGGAAATCCGTCGGCGGGAGATGGTCGGCCATATTGGTCGAGTTGCGCATGTCGCTGTACCAGATGACAGCGTGGATGGTCTCGCCGTCGCCGCGCTTGATCCGACCTTGCAGCACTTGACGGCCAGCATCAGTCCCGAGATAGGCAGCAAGAATGTTGCGCGCGATCTGATCTTTGATCGTAACCTTGCAGGCCACTGCCAGTCGTTGCTGGATACGCTGCAAGGAGCGTATATCGACTTCGGTAAAACCCGACGCACGGTCGGTAGTCCAGGAACCGGCGATGCCGTCCAAACTGCGCTCGCTAACAGTGCCAGAGAACGGCACCGCATAGGCAAAGTAATCCTTCGCACCTTGGTCATGAAGATCAGTTAACACTGGAAAATCTAACAGCGCATCTTCGCCTGCTAGGGGTCGACGCAGGAATGGAATCTGTGACTCGATCATGTGATACAGTGGAGACGTTCGCCATAGATCGGAACCATCGGTGTGCAGATGGCCGACGCTTTCCAAACCGCCCTGGCGGCGCCAGGTCAACGAGATAGCCGCAAACAACGGATGCAAAGTGCGAAACGTCAGATAGGCCCGCCAAAGCGGAATACCAGCCGCACGCAGACGCTCGCAGCACCCTTTTAATAGTTTTTCAACATCAGTTTCACCGAGCGCCTCGGTCATTAGCCAGTCAGCCACCGAGTGGATGAGCGGATTGTCAACTGCGCGCACTGACTCTTCGCTTGTCATCTTCGTTGCACTTTACCAGGTGACGTATTGCGGCTTAACCGCTGCGTACGATCGCATCTACACGGTGCAATATACGATCCCTAATACCCAGTTCATCCAAGTGTCGCACTGTATTGGCGACGTAATCAGTATTGTCGCCGCTGCATCCACACCCGTGCAATACAGCCTCGGCCGCCTCTTCCGCACTCAGCTTACCGGCATACTGGGCATGCGCCCTATCGACTACGAACGTAAGGGCCGTTACCTGCTGCCTATTGTTCAAACGAACCGGCACAAACGTAGGCACGTAGACGGCTGTTACCATTTCGCGTTCGTAGAGATAGTTAACGGCATCGATTTTATTGGCCGCCGTTACCCGAAACGCACGACCGATGCATGAGCCTCCCATATCCAGACCAAGCACTAGCCCTGGCTTGGACTGGGTACCACGATAAACCCAAGACCAAACACACAGCGCCCGATGATAGCCGTGGATCCGCGCCGTCTGTAAATCAACATACGGAAATCCCGGCCTCCACATCAACGAACCATAGCCAAATACCCACAGATCGCCGACGGGCAACTCAGTTACGGGTATGTGGCAACGGTCTGGTCCGTACACAACTTTGGAGCGGCATCCACGCCGCTAGTCCTCGTCAGGAGGTAGAACAACAACGGTCTCATACGCGTGCCGTTTGCTAATGACACCACTGTGCAAAAAAACATCGAGCGCGCGATCATAGGCTTCGCGCGTAATCTGCGGGTCAACCTGCCAACAGCCAAGCCCCTGGTAAAGCTCGATGGCTCGCGTGAGTGCACCGTGGTCGATGCCTTTAAAAAATTCTGCCTCTGCTTTGGCTATGGTGGCAGCTTCGGTGTTGTTGACGTAATGCCTGGCCTTACGATAGGCATGCATAAACGTTCGCGCCATGTCCGTGCGTAGCCATTCTCGTGACGCGGTCAGACTACTAAAGGCGACCGGCCCAATCACCTCACCAACCGAGGCGACGACATAACCGATACCTTCTTTTTCTAGCTGCTGCGGTGCTGGGCCCTGCTGATGCACGTAGTCGCCTTGCCCGGTGCGAAACGCGGAATCGATTTCCTCGACACCACCAGCATCGATACTGTCTATGCTCTCGTAATCTACGCCACGTTGATGGACTGCGTACTTGAACATCGCTAACGGTTGCTGTAAGTGATCAACCAACACCTGTTTGCCGATCAACTTAGTCCAGTTGAAATCAGGGTCGGGTTCGCGGGCGGCGATGAAAAACCCATCACGCTCATTGATCTGCGAGAAATGTACGATATCGGTAGACCCACGCCGTTCCAACATACCCCAGCTTGACGATACTGCGGACTGACCGAGGTGAACCGAGCCATCACGGATACCGTCCACCACCGATCTCTGCGGTGTGGCGATCGCGTAGCTCGGGGCCAGGCCTTCTTGTTCCAAAAAACCAGCTGCAACGGCCGAAATCAAGGGACTGTAGAACGCCGCATGGCGCGTCACCATAATATTGATAGGTGTCAACGAAATATCCCCCGTGATAAAGACAACGGAATACTAGCGTGGCCACCCTAACCTACGCCAGTGTTTGGACTGTCTGGAATAGGGATGATAATAGCGTGGAGATGACGTCATGACCGACCACCAGCATAGTCACCCGGCAGCCAGCCGGCAGGTACTGTCGGTCGCGGCGAGCACGAAACGGCGTTCTGGGAGACCTTAGCCGCACCCAGGTGCCAGACTGAACATGCCATGTCAGTTAACAGGGGCTGGATCAAGGTCTTGGTTGAAACCGCGGAAATCGGATTGTGAAGTGGAGGCGGGAACCTTGTATGGGACTTGAAGCGGCGTCTGGCCTCTATTGTTCTTAAAGCACCCCGCCCGCAAAGTTACGTTAAGCGGCGTACTGGCGATGCTCAGAAGGTGTCGGACCTTCCGGGGTGGCGGTGCTCAATGATCAAGCTCTTCATTACTTGGATTATTAACTGCTTGCCAGATGACTTTGTATGCCTCGGCTATTTCGTGCGCACGCTTTTGGCTGTCGCCCGTGCTTGTGCCTGCCAGTCCATGGGCAATCATTGCCTCGATGATTCTGCCGGTGATGGTTCGGCTATCTGCGGTCTGATCTGCC
>JAOTYM010000238.1 GCA_029861845.1 Gammaproteobacteria bacterium
CAGCGAAGACGATGCCAACGCTTGGAATTACGTGGTCTTTCAGTGCGACACCGGCGTTACCCAGGTCAATCCCGATGTTCCCTGTCAGGAAGAATTCAATAACAGCGTTCCCAATGCACCTGAAGGGGTCGGTGGCGGTCTTCCGGACATGAAGCCGGACGGCTCGTCCTACAACGAGTACGAATCCTGGTCGGTTACCCTCGATCTGGGTTATGAATTGGACGATGCGCAGATCACATCGGTGACGAACTATAATTTTCATCGCAACAAGTGGGGCCTGGGGCAGAATGTCATTTCTCCGACAAGTTATATTGCAGCGACCCAGAACACGTCTCTCGACGCGTTTTCCAACGAAACACGTTATCAGACCAACCGCGATGGTCCGGTCAATTACATGATCGGATTCTACTATCAGAATACGGACCGGGATCACACCCAGGCCGGGGCCTTCGCGCCGTTGGAGGATTCGAGCCTGCCGCCTGATCGACGCTTCGTCAGCTACATCAAACCTTCCGGAACTGACGGAGAGACGATTTCCGGTTTTGGGCAGGTAACCTGGCGGGTCAAGCCCGAGGTCGAGCTGGCTGCCGGCGTGCGCTACATTGACGAGACCGCAGACAGCTTTCTTGTGCAAAGCTATGTGCAGTCAGCATTGCAGGGACTGTTCCTTGAAAACCAACCGGTCACAGCAGATCAATCGTTCTCGGAATGGACACCCGAAGTAACAATCGCTTACTACCCCAGAGAGAACCTCACTTTTTATGGTGGATTTAAGTCGGCATACAAGTCGGGCGGCTTCGCTGTAAGTTCCCTGATTGTCGCGAGTTCCGTACCGGATGACTTCACTTTTGAGCCGGAAACCGCCGACGGTTTCGAGGTGGGTTTCAAGAGCATACTGTTGGACAACCAGTTACGATTCAATCTTAACCTGTACCACTACGATTACGAGGACCTTCAGGTCGACTTTTTCGACTCGGTCACATTCCAGTTCATTACGACCAACGCGGGCAAAGCCCAGGTCGAAGGTGTGGAAATTGATACCCAGTTCGCGCCCATTGCGGTACCTGGCCTATTCTTGTCTGGGTACTTGAACTACAACAAGGCGCGCTACACCGAGTACATTGCCCCCTGCTACACCGGACAGTCAATCAGCGCGGGCTGCAACACGAATTTCGGCTCGGGCTTTGGCCAGGACTTGAGCGGAGCTCCACTCGCAGTGGCACCAGACTGGACCGCAGCGGTCAACGGCGTGTACGAGAAAAACTTTGGTTCAGGCCTGATGTGGGAGTTGGGGGCCAACATCCGTTACAGCGACGATTTCATTTCATCTAGTTTCGGCGCGCCACTTTCTTTACAGGACTCGTATGTCAATGTCGACGCGAGCTTTAAGATTCGCAGTCAGGATAACCGCTGGGAGGTGGCTCTTATTGCGCGTAACCTGACGGATAGTTTCCACATCAGTGGCGAAACTGACCTGCCGAACAGCGGTTTCGGGACGGGAACAACTGCAGGGCTCCCGGCCGATCCGGTTGGACTGGTCGACCTGCCGCGTACCGTGCAGTTGCAGTACACACACCGCTTCTGACCAGGCGCAGATCGGCTACAATTTACCGGCCGAGACACCGACAACAACAGAAGTTGTTCTGGTAGCCAGGAGCGGTCAGGCCGTTCGAGCCTGACTACAAATGCATGGGGAAATCAAGCTCTAGGATTCCGCAGTGATTAACAAGTCCGATCCGCAGACTGTCGTAAGCGAATTGCCTCAAGGGCGCGTCGTCTGCATGGATTCGGCTTACGACGTCGACCAGCGAAATCGCGATCGGGATGTAGTGGTTACTGCATCATATTGCGGGGTTCTGTGCGCCAGATTTGCCTCTGCGCACAACCCAAAGGGTGTCATCGGTGTTGACTGCGGGATTGGTCTGGAAGGCTCAGCAATCGCTGGTCTCTGGTTTTATGAAGCCTTGAATATGCCAGCGGCTGCGGTCGATGTCACGACAGTCGAACTCGGAAACGGACTGGATGTATATGAGCGAGGAATAATTTCCCGGCACAATGACCCGGCCCTGCGATGCGGGGTGCAGGAAGGTATGCCGGTTGCCGACGCGGTCACGCTCATACTTGACCAAAACGACCTCACCATCCCCGAGCCTGCTGCGATCACCAACCGGACGGTAGTCCACGAAACCGAGACGGGCAGCATAGTTTGCACCGATTCAATCGCCTTCGCATTACCGGAGGATCGGGACCGAAATGTACTTTGCACCGGCGGTCATACCGGACGCAGCGCCGTTCCTTACCTGCGAACTGCCCGACCACGGGGTTTTATCTGCAGCGACGGTGGAATTGGCCGCGTGCAATCCGGAATTGCCGGACTCACCATAGTCGAGCGGGAAGGATTGGCTGGCGCGGCAGTCGACGTGAAAACGGCAAGGATGGGCGATGGACTCAGCACCTACAAAGACGGTGTTATCAGTTTCATTAATAAGCCCGCCGTGGAGCGCGGCGTACGTATTGGCATGAAGGCACGAGAAGCAGCCGAGCGGCTGCTGCTCGGCGACCCGGCCACGTCTTAGCGGTGAATGTTTTTGAGACCCATTTGTACCACGACGCACGGATGGGCGGTAGACGACTCTTCGGAATGGCCGGGTTGTCAGATACCGGTTCAAATTCGCATTTCGATAGCCGTTTAGATCATGCTGGGCGGTGGATTGTGGAGGTAAAATGACAGTTCGGATCGGTGTCGACATCGGTGGTACTTTCACAGACGTGGCAGCAGTCGGGCCTGACGGCGCCACCCATCTGGGAAAGCGCTTAACAACGATGGGCGCCGAGAACGAAGCGGCGGTTGCTGCCGCAATTGATTCAGGCGTCCCGTGGACACCCGATACGATCCTCGCCCACGGAACCACGCTGGTCATCAATGCGTTGTTGGAGCGACGTGTTGCTCGTACTGCATTGGTGTGCACCATTGGGTTTGCGGACATTCACGAGTTAGCCACTGATTCCCGTCCTGAACCCTATTGCCTTACCTATCGTC
>JAOTYM010000029.1 GCA_029861845.1 Gammaproteobacteria bacterium
ACCCAGGCAAAAAGTTACTCTTCATGGGAGGCGAATTCGGACAATGGCGAGAATGGAGTCATGACCAAAGTCTGGACTGGCATCTGCTGGAACACGCATCGCATCAGGGATTACAGCGGTGGTTGAAGGACCTCAACCACTTTTATCGGACAGAACCGGCGCTTTACGAACAAGACTTCGAGATCGCCGGATTTGAGTGGGCGGACTTACATGATTGGGAGCAAAGTATCATCGCGTTCATTCGAAAGGGCAAAGCGCCCGACGACGAGATTCTGGTCGTTTGTAATATGACCCCTATTGCGCGCAGTAATTATCGCATAGGCGTTCCGCGGGCCGGGTTCTGGCGGGAAGCGCTCAACAGCGATGCACAGATCTACGGCGGCGCTGGCCGTGGAAACTTAGGAGGCGTGGAGAGCGCGCCGATACCCTCACACGGGCGCTATCACTCGCTGTCGCTGATGTTGCCACCACTCGGTGTCATCTTTCTGAAACGCGAAAGCCAGCGTTAATTATAGAGACAACAAATGAGCGCACGGAAAACCAGGATAAAAGGCAAAGAGGTTGACGGGCAGAAGCGGGTCGCGCTCGAAGCCGTAAAGCCCGAGATCGACGCTGGCCGCTTTCCCATAAAGCGCACCGTCGGCGAGAAGATCGTGGTCGAAGCGGATGCCTTTACCGATGGCCACGATCAGATTACCTGTGTGCTACTGCATCGACGTGAGGCCGAGGCAGACTGGATCGAGACGCCTATGACCGCGCTCGGTAACGATCGGTGGCGCGCGACGTTCACTGTCACCGAGCTCGGCCACTACTACTACACCCTGGCCGCCTGGGTAGATCACTTTCAAACCTGGCGCCACGAGCTGGCGAAGCGCCCGGAGACGGACAAGGACCTGCCGGTCGCGTTTCTGATCGGGTCCAACCTTATCGCCGAAGCCGCTCGGCGGGCAAAAGGCGAAAGTGCAGCCCGGCTCAAGGCTGCTTCCGAGGCATTGGCAAGCGATAGCGAGCAGAGGCAAAAGCGCCTGATCGCCTTAGAGGAGGAGCTTGCGGTGCTGATGGCACGTTATGCGGAACGCAAGCACGTTTGCAGATACGAAAAAGAACTCACCGTTGTGGTCGATCTGGAACGCGCACGCTTCAGCAGTTGGTACGAGTTCTTCCCACGATCCTGTACAAACGACGCATCGCGTCACGGAACCTTCAAAGACTGCGAGGCGCGTCTGCAATACGTCGCCGAAATGGGCTTTGATATCGTTTACCTGCCGCCGATTCATCCGGTCGGGCGCACGAATCGGAAGGGTAAGAATAACGCTCTGGAATGTACAGCCGATGACGTAGGCAGCCCGTGGGCTATCGGTGCGGACGAAGGCGGCCACAGCGCCGTTCATCCAGAGCTGGGAACGCTGGAGGACTTTCGGCAATTTGTAAGCAGGGCCAACGCGCTTGAAATTGAGATCGCGCTGGATATTGCGTATCAGTGCACGCCAGACCACCCGTACGTGAAGGAGCATCCCGAGTGGTTCCGGCAGCGACCCGATGGCACCATCCAGTACGCGGAGAATCCGCCAAAGAAGTACCAGGATATCTACCCGATTTATTTCGAGAGCGAAGACTGGCAAGGGCTGTGGGAGGAGCTCAAAGACGTCGTGCTGTTCTGGATCGGCCACGGGGTCAAGATTTTTCGCGTCGACAACCCCCACACCAAGGCGCTGCCGTTTTGGGAATGGATGATCGGTGAGATCAAGCGCGAGTACCCGGATGTGATATTTCTGTCGGAAGCCTTCACGCGCCCGAGGATGATGTACCGATTGGCGAAGCTCGGCTTTACGCAGTCTTATACCTATTTTACCTGGCGTAATACCAACTGGGAGTTGGCTCAATACTTTACAGAGCTAACGCAAACAGAGGTGCGCGAGTACTTGCGGCCCAATCTCTGGCCCAACACGCCGGACATTCTGCACGCCTACCTTCAGTTTGGAGGAAGACCGGCGTTCATGACACGCTTTATCCTCGCTGCAACCCTCGGTGCCAGCTATGGCATGTACGGACCGGCGTTTGAACTGTGTGAAAATCGGGCCCGCGAGCCGGGCAGCGAAGAGTACTTGGATTCCGAGAAATATCAGATCAGGGTTTGGGATCTCGACCGGTCGGATAGTCTCAGGGATCTGATTGCGCGGGTAAACCGTATCCGCCGCGAGAATCCGGCGCTACACAGCGACTGGAGTTTGCGCTTTCATCCCGTCGATAACGAGCAATTGATCTGCTACAGCAAGTCGACCGAGGATCTGAATAACATAATCGTGGCGGTGGTCAATCTGGACCCGCATCATACGCAATCTGGCTCGGTGGAGCTGCCGATGGATACGTTCGGTTTGGATCCACAGCAGCCTTATCAAGTCCACGATCTGATCTCCGATGCACGCTACATGTGGAACGGCGCGCGTAACTACGTAGAGTTGAATCCGGACGTCATGCCGGCCCACATTTTCAGACTGCGACGCCGGATCCGTACCGAGCAGGATTTCGATTACTTCTTGTAGCGCACGAGTTAATCCTATGGCTCCCGATAGCACGGGTTCACGAATTGCCGATGACCCACTCTGGTACCAGGACGCGGTCATCTACCAGCTCCACGTCAAGGCATTCTACGACAGCAACGACGACGGCATCGGTGACTTTCGCGGCCTGATTCAAAAGCTCGACTACATTCAACATCTCGGCGTCAATACCATCTGGCTGCTGCCATTTTACCCGTCACCAATGCGCGATGATGGTTACGACATCGCCGACTACCGCAACATCTATCCGGACTACGGCACGCGCAGAGACTTTCGCGCCTTCGTGCGTCTCGCGCACCGCCGGGGGTTACGGGTGATCACCGAGCTGGTTGTGAATCACACCTCCGACCAGCATCCGTGGTTTCAGGCAGCCCGCAGGTCGCCGCCCGATTCATCGAAGCGCAACTTCTATGTGTGGAGCGACACCGACAAGAAATGGCTAGAGACTCGTATTATTTTCACCGACACGGAGAAATCGAATTGGGCGTGGGACGATGAAGCGAAGGCTTATTACTGGCATCGTTTTTTCTCCCACCAGCCAGATCTGAACTTCAATAACCCACAGGTAGTGAGGGCGGTGACCCGGTTGATGCGTTTCTGGTTCGATCAGGGCGTCGACGGGGTGCGTCTCGATGCGATTCCGTATCTATGTGAGCGTGATGGCACGAACAACGAGAACCTGCCCGAGACCCACGCGGTGATTAAGCAGATGCGGGCAGTGGTCGATGAGCATTACAAGAATCGCCTGTTTCTGGCGGAGGCTAATCAGTGGCCAGAGGACGTATGCGATTACTTCGGCGCTGGCGATGAATGTCATATGGCCTATCACTTTCCGCTTATGCCTCGCATGTACATGGCGATCGCGCTCGAAGACCGGCATCCCATCGTCGATATCATGCGCCAGACCCCGGAGATCCCGGAAACTTGCCAGTGGGCCATCTTTCTGCGCAACCACGACGAGCTCACCCTGGAGATGGTCACGAACAAAGAACGCGACTACATGTACGAGATGTATGCGGCCGATCGACGCATGCGCATCAACCTTGGCATCCGCAGGCGGCTTGCCCCACTGATGGACAACAATTCGGACAAGATCAAGTTGATGAACAGCTTGCTTCTTTCCATGCCGGGCTCACCAATTATTTATTACGGTGATGAGATTGGCATGGGTGACAATATCTATCTCGGTGACCGTAACGGCGTGCGCACGCCCATGCAATGGAGCCCCGATCGCAATGCCGGCTTCTCCCGGACCGACCCCCAGCGCCTCTACTTGCCCCCCATCATGGACCCGTTGTACGGCCACGAGGCGGTGAACGTCGAAGCGCAGCTCCGTGACACGTCATCGTTGCTTAACTGGATGAAGCGCGTGCTCGGTGTGCGCACCGGTCATCGCGCTTTTGGCCGTGGCCGGTTGGCGTTTCTGCGCCCCGGCAACCGAAAGATTCTGGCGTACCTGAGAGAGTTTGGTGCTGACGACATCATCCTCTGCGTCGCCAATCTTTCACGCTCCGCCCAACCGGTCGAGCTAGACCTCGCCCGTTTCAAGGGACGTGTGCCGTTGGAACTGATGGGACGCACGCCGTTTCCACCGATCGGCGAACTCCCTTACCTGTTGACCCTCTCCGGCTATGGCTTCTACTGGTTTCTGCTGAGTAGCGTGCAACAGGTGCCCGCATGGCACGAGGAGCGGCTACCGCCGGAAGACCGGCCCGTACTCGTACTATTCGATGGTTGGCGCAGCTTCTTCCGCGAACGGGTCGACCCGCGGCGCATTGCGCTGGCGGATAAAGCGCGAGCGCAATTGGAAAACGAGCTTCTGCCCGCCTTCCTGTCAGAACAGAGATGGTATGCGGCCAAGGGTAAACCGATCGAGCGCGCTGCCATCTTTGACTGCGCCGAATGGCAAACAGAGAGGGCGACCTGGTTGTTGCCACTGATCAAAGCAGAAGGTAAAGGCGACGCTCCCGCCCAGGCGTACTGCGTGCCGCTGTCGCTCGTGTGGGAAAACGGTGACGAGGCGCGTATGCGCGGCTTACTCCCGTTCACGATAGCGAAGGTGCGCGAAAAAGCACGCATCGGCATCCTGGGCGACGCTTACGGCGATGAGCTTTTTTGCCGCGCGCTGGTGCAAGCAATGGGTAACGAGCGGGAGATCGCTTGTAGCACCGGGCGCCTGCGCTTCTCCGCGACCCGCGCGTTCGCCGAGCTCGGAGGCGAAGATGTACCTGCCCTCGAGATCGCGACCCCCGGCGCCGTTGGAAGCAACACGACCGTGGCTTTCGGCAACAGGCTCTTCGTTAAGGGGTATCGGCGGCTGCAGGAGGGAATTAGTCTCGAGCTTGAAATTGGCCGATTCCTGACTGAGGTGGTGGGCTTTGCCAACACCGTGCCAGTGGCCGGTGCGTTAGAGTATGAAGGGACAGATGGCACTAAGATGACGTTGGCGTTGCTCCAGGGCTACGTTAATAACCAGGGAGACGGCTGGTCCTTTACGATGAATTACCTCAAGCGCTTCCTGGAAGAGCGGCGAGCCGGTCCTCCCGAGCTCCCCACTACGGGTGAAGAACCGCAAGAGATACACGGTGCTTACCTCACATTGATCACTACGCTTGGTGTACGCACCGCCGAGCTGCACAAAGCGCTGGCGACGCAGACCGGCGACGCGGCGTTCGATCCTGAACCCATAACACAAGATGATATGGCGGTCTTAGTCACCGCGGTACGAGACGAGGCCATCGACACGATGGATATGCTGGCGGCGCATGGTGAAGGCATTTCGTCCACAGCGGCAGCGGGCGTGGAAGCCCTGTTGCAGTTGCGTGAAGACATCTTAAAGCGTATAGAATCTACGCCAACGCGCATAAACGCGATCAAAACACGTTACCACGGCGACTATCATCTGGGACAAGTGCTGCTGGCAGAAAACGACTTTGTCATTATCGATTTTGAAGGTGAGCCGGCGCGTCCTCTCAGCGAACGCCGCACTAAGCATTCAGCGCTTAAAGACGTGGCGGGCATGCTTCGCTCGTTTAACTATGCTGCATACGCTACGCTTTATGAAGTAACTGCGGAAAATCCAAACGACCTACCGGTGCTCGAACCTTTCGCAAACGAGTGGGAGCGCAAAGCAGCGCAAGCGTTCTTAAACGGATATGAGCACGCCATCGATGGTTGCCAGGTGTTTCCGGAAGATCCAGAGCAGGCGCGCAGTGTTATCGATCTGTTTACCATGGAGAAAGCCTTTTACGAAGTGCGCTATGAGTTCAATAACCGTCCAGAGTGGGCAAAGATTCCGCTGAGAGGCATTTTGGCCTTGCTTCAGACCGAGGAAACAACCGGGGAACCAGGTTGAAACTCCCGGCCGTCGATCTAGGCCCCGCCTAGATGTAAACAAAAGGCGTACCGTGGCACAATCGAGCATCTGTCTGCGCCGGACTCCCGTCCGGCACCATATAGAAAATAAATACAAGAACGAGCGTCTTATATGATTACCAAGTCTGTTCGTGTGTGGCCGGGCGAACCCTACCCGCTGGGGGCAACGTGGGATGGCAAAGGTGCCAACTTCGCGTTGTTCTCCCAAAACGCAGAGAAAGTAGAGTTGTGCCTGTTCGATGAAGCGGGAGAAGCCGAACTCGAGCGGATTCAGCTTCCAGAGTACACGGACGAGGTGTGGCATGGTTACTTGCCTGACGTGCGACCAGGTCAGCTCTACGGCTATCGGGTGTACGGTCCTTATGAGCCCAAGCTCGGTCATCGCTTCAACGCGCATAAGCTCTTACTCGACCCCTACGCCAAGGCACTATACGGCACTTTGCAATGGGACGATGCGCATTTTGCTTATAGCGTCGGTGATAAACGTGACGACCTTTCATTCGATAAACGTGACAATGCACGATGGATGCCGAAGTGTCGGGTCGTAGACACGGCCTTTACCTGGGGTGATGATCGACCACCGCGTACAGAATGGCATGCTAGCATCATTTACGAGATGCATGTGCGCGGCTTTACCATGCTCCACCCCGAGCTTCCTGAAGAAATGCGCGGCTCCTTTGCCGGCCTGTCCACACCACAGGTAATACAGTATCTAGCTGCGCTTGGCATCACGGCCGTCGAGCTATTGCCGATCTATGCCTTCGCAGATGAACGAAACCTTTTCGAGAAGGGCCTTAGAAATTACTGGGGCTACAACCCGATCTCGTTCTTCGCACCTGAGCCGCGTTACTTGAGGAGTGGCGCGCTCGGGGAGTTCAAGACCTTAGTCCAACTTCTCCATGACGCCGGCATAGAGGTGATTCTCGATGTCGTGTACAACCACACGGCCGAAGGCAATCACATGGGGCCGACCCTGAGCTTCCGCGGCATCGACAACGTCTCCTATTACCGCCTGATCCCGGGTGATGAGCGCCACTATGTGGACTTCACGGGTACGGGAAACGCGCTAAACCTGCACCATCCTCGCGTGCTTCAGCTCGTCATGGACTCGCTGCGTTACTGGGTGGAAGAAATGCACGTCGACGGGTTTCGTTTCGACCTTGCTGTCACCGTCGCGCGGGAACGCAAGGCGTTCGATAGTCATTCCGGATTTCTCGATGCCGTACGTCAAGATCCGGTGCTGTCGCGTGTCAAACTTATTGCCGAACCGTGGGACGTCGGTGAAGGTGGTTATCAGCTCGGCAGCTTTCCCGCCGGTTGGGCCGAATGGAATGATCGATACCGCGATACGGCGCGCCGATTCTGGAAGGGTGACGACCGGCTCGTAGGCGAGCTCGCCTCGCGTATTACCGGCTCGAGCGACATCTTCGAAAATAGGGGACGCCGCCCGTGGGCGAGCATCAACTTCATTACCGCCCATGACGGTTTCACCCTGCACGACCTCATGAGCTACAACCAGAAACACAACGAAGCGAATCTCGAAGATAACCGCGATGGAGCGGATAATAACCACAGTTGGAACGCTGGCATTGAAGGGCCAAGCGATGATCCCGCTGTCAACCGCTTGCGACTGCAGCAGAAACGCAACCTACTTTCAACCCTATTATTGTCGCAGGGCGTACCGATGCTTTTAGCCGGCGACGAGTTGGGGCGTACACAAAAAGGAAATAACAATGCGTACTGTCAGGACAACGAGATCAGCTGGGTTAATTGGAACGATATCGACCAAGAAGGATGGAAGCTTTTGCGCTTTGTCCAGTCGCTTATCCGCCTGCGACGTGAACACATCGTCTTCCACCGCGACCGGTTCTTTCATGGGCGCCTGATTCCGGGAACCGAACTCTGCGACATCACCTGGTTGCGACAAGACGGCCAAGAGCAAACAGAGGCCGATTGGAAGACAGCAAGCACCAGATTTGTGAGCTTTCTTCTCTGCGGTGAAGCTGGTAATCACTTTCTGACCGCGCTCGGCGAACCGCAGCCTGACGACACCTTTGTGGTGATCATGAATGCTCATGATGAAGAAGTGCCCTATACGCTGCAAGCGCTCTCCAGCAAGAATCATTGGGAGCTACTCATTGATACCAGCCTTGAGAACGCCATAGGCACGGACCAAAGGTTTGCAGGCGGCGATGTTTACACGGTCAAGCCGCGTTCTTTTGTTCTCTGGGTCCAGCGTGAACAATCGAACGCCACTGGAACCTAATAATGGCCTGCCCGTTGACTGTGCTGACATAGAGGCGTCCATCGGCTCCGATTCGTAACGATCGCTCGACAACATGACCAGCGTCGGTTGACCTTGCAGCGTCTCATGACGATTAGGCGACACCCAATGCCCTTCGGTGCGGAAATCCTGACGGATGGACGGGCCCGTTTTCGCCTGTGGGCACCGGCGGCGCGTCAGATAGTTTTGTCGCTGGAACAGAAAAGAGGCGAGGTCCTTATACCGATGGAGCACGAAGAGGAAGGTTGGTTTGGGCTCACTACTGATCGAGTTGGTCCAGGTTCTCACTATCGATTTAGCGTCGGCGATCTACGCGTGCCCGATCCCGCTTCACGCTACCAACCGCAAGACGTGCACGGTCCAAGCGAGGTCATCGACCCAAGTGCATTTAACTGGAGTGACGGACATTGGCAAGGGCGGCCCTGGGAGGAAGCTGTATTGTACGAACTCCACGTGGGTACGTTCACCCCGGAAGGCACGTTCACCGGTGTAAAGCAGCACCTCGATTATCTCGTCGACCTCGGCGTTACGGCGATCCAACTCATGCCAGTAGCGGACTTCCCGGGAAAACGCAATTGGGGGTATGACGGCGTATTGCCGTTTGCACCCGACAGCCAATATGGCCGGCCCGAGGAGCTAAAGTCTCTGATCGACACAGCGCACGCTAAAGGCCTTATGGTATTTCTCGACGTGGTATACAACCACTTCGGCCCCGAAGGAAACTATCTACACTGTTACTCGCCGCAGTTCTTTAACGACCGCTATTCAACGCCCTGGGGCGCAGCAATCAACTTCGATGGGCCTCACTGCCACACCGTGCGCGATTTCTTTATTCAAAACGTGCTTTACTGGCTCAACGAGTATCATATCGATGGCCTGCGCCTAGATGCCGTTCATGCCATCTGTGACGATTCGGACCTCGACATTCTGATGGAACTCGCGCAGAGGGTCAGCAGTCGAATCGATCCGAAACGCCACGTTCATCTAGTGTTGGAAAACGACGACAATGCGGCGCGCTACCTCGTGCGTGACAAACACAATCGACCGTGCATCTATGTCGCACAATGGAACGATGATATGCATCACGCCCTACACGTGCTCGCGACTGGGGAGGAAGGAGGCTATTACCGAGACTATACCGACAAGCCAGTGACCCATCTGGCGAGGACATTAGCAGAAGGGTTCGCGTACCAGGGCGACCCTTCGCCTTATCGGGGTAACAAGCCGCGGGGTGAACCGAGCGCGCAGTTACCGCTGACCGCCTTCGTGTCGTTCTTGCAGAATCACGACCAGGTCGGCAATCGCGCTTTCGGTGAGCGAATCACCGAGCTTGCCCCACCGGAGGCGGTGAAAGCGGCCATGGCGATCATACTGCTCGCACCGTCTCCACCTTTACTATTTATGGGTGAGGAATGGGCGGCACGTCAGGCGTTCCTCTTTTTCTGCAACTTTGGTCCCGAGCTGGCCCCGAGCGTGCGCGACGGACGGCGGCGCGAGTTTGCCGGTTTTCGGCAATTTCGTGATCCCAAGTCACGCGAGCGCATTCCCGATCCTAATTCCCGCGGGACGTTCGCGAACTCGGTGTTGAACTGGGAGGACGCCGAGGTTAGCCCTCATCGCGAGCAACTCGATTTCTATCGCACGCTGCTCGGCATACGCGCACGCGAAATCTTCCCCCGACTAAAAAATCTCCAAGGCAATGCCAGCCGCTATGAGTTGCTGAGTGAGCGGGCTATCAAAGTCCATTGGCGCTTGGGAGATGGATCTCATTTACACCTCGTTGCCAATCTCGGCTCACAGCGGTTGGCGCATCGGGATTTAGCAATCAGAGGAAACTTGCTCTACGAAACGTACAAGGACCTAGCGAAAAATAAGAGGCAAGCCGCGTTGCCCCCGTGGTCGGTTGTTTGGTCTCTCGAGCCGCTAACGACAACTTAGTTTCGGCTACGCAAAAGCCTTCTTTCTGGTTATATCCAGCATTGATAGCTAACGCATGAACAATCACGACACACTTGATCGTCTATGTCGACTCTGCGGCATCGAGCCGGAATACACGGATATCTGGGGTAAGCTCCATCGCGCCCCCGAACAAATAAAGCATAAGTTGCTCACCGCGATGGGTGTAATGGTGAACGACGAGGCCTCGCTTCGCGCCGCGTTGGCAGACCGTGAAATCCGAGCTTGGCGTCGTCTACTTGCACCGGTGCAGGTCGTGTCCCAGGCTTCCTCACCAGTTACCATCCCTATCACGCTTCCGCAAGCGCGCGCGCGAGAACCGCTTCGCTGGTCGCTTTTATTGGAGAGCGGTGAACGCTTCGATGGAGAGGTGAGCCCCGCCTCACTTCCAAGAATAGAGGAAGCGCACATCGACGAAGTGCCCAGTGTACGAATCGCCTTTTTGCTACCGCATAACCCTGGTCTCGGCTACCACTGCTTCGAGATCACGAACGCCGACGGTGGTCCGATTGAGCATGGTACGCTGCGACTCATCGTCGCGCCGGAGCACTGTTATCGTCCGCCTGCCTTGACTGATGACGGACGTGTGTGGGGATTGGCTATCCAACTGTACGCGTTGCGATCCAAGCGCAACTGGGGAATCGGCGATTTAACAGATCTGCGGGCACTAACAGCGGCTTGCGCCGAATGGGGCGCTGACATCATCGGTGTGAATCCACTGCATGCCTTGTTTCCACATAACCCAGCACACGCGAGTCCCTACAGCCCTTCAAGCCGGCTTTTCATGAACATCCTTTATATCGACATCGAGGCGATGCCCGAGTTCGCCGACTGTCCAACCGCCCAACACCTTGCTCGATCCACCGAACATCAAGCACGACTGCAAGCACTACGGAAAGCGCCGTTGGTGGATTATGTCGGCGTAGCCACGGCAAGACGAACGGTGTTGGAAGAGCTGTATAAACATTTCCGAAAAAAGCACTCGCTGCCCGACACGGCATACGCTAAGGCGTTTCAAAGTTTTCAGGCGAGCGCCAGCGATGCGTTAGTTCGTCACTGCGTTTTCGAAGCATTACAGGAACACTTTTTTCGCCAGGACCCCACGGTATGGGGTTGGCCGGTATGGCCTGAGGCTTATCGCAATCCGGACTCCGAGGAAGTCTCTGCGTTTGCTAGCGCTAATAACGAGCGCATTGAATTTTTTCAGTACTTACAGTGGCACCTCGACCAGCAGCTCGCCGCTATCGAAGACCAGGTTCGGAATCTGGGCCTGGCTATCGGTTTGTATACAGACCTCGCAGTAAGCATCGACCGGGGTGGGGCTGAGGCTTGGGCCAATCAAAACCTTTATGCGACTGATGTAAGCATCGGTGCCCCGCCCGACGATTTTAATCTTAATGGCCAGGAATGGGGTTTACCACCCTTCATTCCAGAAGCGCTCATCGAGTCGGCGTATACATCTTTCATTGCTACGCTACGCGCTAACATGCGTCACGCCGGTGCACTGCGCATTGACCATGTCATGGGCCTCATGCGTTTGTTCTGGATACCGGCAGGCACGCCGCCTGCCGAGGGTGCTTACGTGCGCTATCCGTTTGCGGACCTGCTCGGCATCGTGGCCCTCGAGAGTCATCGTAACCGCTGTCTCGTCATCGGCGAGGATCTCGGCACCGTTCCGGACGAGGTACGCATCGCACTTAAGGCTGCTGGCGTGCTGTCCTATCGTGTAGCCTACTTCGAGAAGGACAATGCTGGTGTGTTCAAACCACCGGCTGCTTATCCTCGCCAGGCCGTCGTCGCCATCAGCACCCACGACCTGCCTACCTTGGCCGGATTTTGGGCAGAGCGTGACCTCGAGGAACGCGCCGAACACAACCTGTTTCCTTCGGATGAGGCGCGACAGCAACTGACATGCACCCGCATGCAGGACCGACACCGTATGTTGTTTGCGCTGGATAAGGAACAACTCTTGCCTGATAGTTTGTCATACGATTCATCCTCTCTGCCGCCAATGTCTTCGGCGCTGGCGCAGACGCTGCACGTCTATATGGCCCGCAGTCCCGCCCAACTAATGATGGTTCAGTTAGAAGACGTGCTGGGCCAACGCGAACAGGCAAATCTTCCTGGCACCACCGATCAACGACCCAACTGGCGCTATAAACTCACTCTCGATCTGGAAGACTTGGTGCGCGACGACCGGATGATCAATATAGCGTCGGCACTGTCCCGCGAGCGGGGTACTACTCTTAAGAAGGCCCGCGCGCAACCGCTATCAACCCTAATTCCTCGAGCCACGTACCGCTTACAGCTTAATCGAGATTTCACGTTTGCCGCTCTAACAGAATTGGTCCCTTATCTGCGCGATCTCGGCATCAGCCATTGTTACTGCTCATCCTATCTCAAGGCACGTGCCGACAGTCATCACGGCTACGATATTGTCGACCATAACGCGTTAAACCCGGAAATCGGTAGCGTCGAAGACTACGAACGTTTCGTAAAAACATTGCGGCAAAACGGATTGCACCAGATCCTCGACGTCGTCCCCAATCATATGGGAGTCGGTGGCGATGACAACGACTGGTGGTTGGATGTCCTAGAAAACGGTCCGTCTTCAACTTATGCGTGTTTCTTCGACATCGATTGGTATCCAACCAAAGACGAAATGCGCGGCAAGGTGCTGTTACCCGTACTGGGAGAGCACTACGGTCAGGTACTGGAAAACGGCGGACTCAAGCTTGGTTTCGAGGCCGAATTCGGTGCGTTCAGCGTTCGCTACTACGACCATCGCTTCCCTATCGACCCCAAGACTTACCCGTATGTACTGGCCCACGATGTTCCCAGACTGGAACAGTCCCTGGGTCGCGCCCACCCGCACCTAAAGGCGCTCCAGACCTTGATCAATGACTTTGACAGCCTGCCTGGGCGGAACGAAGTCGATTCGGTCCGACTGGAGGTGCGCCGTCGCGACAAAGACAATCACAAGGCACGCTTGGCTGCTCTGTGTGTTCGCTGTGTAGCAATTCGTGAGTTTATAGAGGCGAACGTCAATACCCTGAACGGCGTAGCGGGCAATCCAGCAAGTTTTGACCTGCTGCACGCGCTGCTCGACGTACAGGCTTATCGACCGGCTTATTGGCGAGTTGCTGCCGACGAGATTAATTACCGTCGTTTCTTCGATATCAATGAGCTCGCCGGATTGCGGATGGAGAATCTTCTGGTGTTCGATGCTACACACGCGTTTATCCGTGATCTCGTTAAACAGGGAACAGTGACCGGACTGCGCATCGATCACCCCGACGGCTTTTACGACCCAGCGCAATACTTTGCACGTTTACAAGACAGTATAATGATCGAACAGCAGAATCTATCTTCGTCCAGCCACGGTACCGACGCTAACATACCGCCTCGACGGCCGTATGTGTTGGCCGAAAAAATCCTCGCAAGCCACGAACACCTGCCGCTGGAATGGCCGATTGACGGCACAACCGGTTACGAATTCGCGAATCTAGTAAACGGTTTGCTAGTACACGCGCCGTCGCAGCGGGAGATGGATCGCATTTATCGTCGATTCGTCGGCCGTATTATCGACTTTGATGAGCTTCTTTATGAGCGTAAGAAACTTATCGTAAGAACCACGCTCGCGAGTGAGCTTAACGTGCTCGCGAACCAACTTAATCGCGTGTCCGAGTCAGACCGGTGCACGCGTGACTTCACGCTGACGGCGCTACGCAATGCATTGATGGAGGTGGTAGTCTGTTTTCCGGTATACCGGACTTATGTCACAGCCGACCGAGTAAGCGCAGAAGACTGTCGTTATGTGGACTGGGCCATCGCGCAGGCAAAGAAACATAGCCTTGCCGTCGATTTAAGTATCTTTGACTTCATTCGGGACATCTTGCTACTAAATGGGCTCGAACAACGCCCGTTGGGCTACCGCCAGCCGGTGGTCGAATTCGCCATGCGGTTCCAGCAATACACGGCCCCGGTTATGGCCAAGGGACTGGAGGACACCAGCTTCTACATCTACAACCGATTAGTGTCGCTTAACGAGGTCGGCGGGGACCCGCGCCGCTTCGGCATCTCCGTAGCCGCCTTCCACCGCGCCAACCAAGAGCATACGCAACGTTGGCCGCACACAATGCTTTGCACCTCTACCCACGATACAAAACGCAGCGAGGACGTACGTGCGCGTATCAATGTGCTTTCTGAGATCCCCGATGAGTGGCGACAGCATGTAGGTCGCTGGCGTCGGGTGAACCGAAGGCGGAGGCGCAAGCTCAATGGCGAATGGGCACCCAGTGCCAACGACGAGTATTTACTGTACCAGACGCTGGTCGGCGCCTGGCCATCGCACGAAATGGACGAGGCACACCTGACCGCATTTCGCGAACGCATCGAAGCCTACATGCTCAAGGCAGTAAAAGAGGCTAAGATCCACACGAGTTGGATCAATCCGAACACGGATTACGAAGATGCGGTCATACATTTCGTGCACGTGCTACTGTCGTCAACAGAAAAAAATCCATTCCTTGTCGATTTTATCCCGTTCGTAAGACGCGTCTCATGGCTAGGAATGTTTAATAGTCTGAGCCAGGTGTTGCTCAAGCTCACCTCGCCTGGCGTGCCCGACATCTACCAAGGTAACGAGGTTTGGGACTTCAGTCTCGTCGATCCGGACAATCGCCGGCCGGTCGACTACGCGCGTAGACAGGCATTGCTGCGAGAGTTGGAAACATTGGTCGACGCGCCAGACCTAGGTCTGGCGCCGCGGGTACGCGGTCTACTCGCGTCGATGGAGGATGGCCGTGTCAAGCTATATCTGACATGGCGTGCGTTATCGCTGCGCAAACAGAATCAGGACGTCTTCGAGATGGGTGAATATCGGCCCCTAGCCATCCATGGCCCCCGAGCCGATCATCTCTGTGCGTTCGCGCGTCTGCACAGGCGATCGGTTGTCATCACTGTTGTGTCAAGGTGGTTCGCAAAACTGACCCCGCCTGATGAATTGCCTTTGGGTGAGACCGTCTGGTCAGACACGTGGGTGGAGGCGCCATTCAATGACACGGATGCAGCCTACACCAACGTGCTCACACAGGAAGCGGTCAAAACGAAAGAACACGATGGCGATGCCTGCCTGGCGGTGCCTGAGCTCCTGGCCAATTTCCCAGTCGCCCTCCTCGAGCGGGCCGGGCGATGATCACAAACGCGGTCGACGATCAACGCGACTGGAACCTGTCACCACGGACAGTTGGAACAAGATTCGGTCGGAAACAAAAACTAGGGATTCAATCGCCAGATCTCGAAATTCAGATACCCAGCGAAGGAGACCCAAGCGATGTAGGGCAGAAACAATACCCCGGCAACCGTATTAACCTTCCAGAAAGCAACCGCCGTCGCCACGATAGCGCACCACACGAGGATGATATCAATGAAGGCGAGGCCAGGCTCATGCAGTCCAAAGAACAACCACGACCATATCGCGTTGAGAAACAACTGAAGGCCGAATAGCGACAACGGAAGGATTCGGCTCGCGGTTGCGCTTCGCCACACTAGCCACGCCGCGACCGCCATCGCAAGATAGAGCGCCGCCCACACTGGCGCGAATATCCAATTCGGAGGTGTCAGCGGCGACTTGTATAACTGTTGGTACCACTCGCCCGGCTGAAACTGAGCGCCAACGGCTGATACGCCAAAGCAGATCACTACAAACAGCACGAGCATAAGCATCGACTGCCATCTTGGTTGATTTGCCATCAGTGTTCTGCCTCAGCCAGCCAGACGCTAAGCTCGCCTAAAGCGGTCGAGTGTATCAGATAGTTACATCCACAAATCAACGATGTTCGCTGCATAGTAGACAGAATGTTCTTCGGCTTCATGTCATTGACATAACCACTCGCGTCCTCAACATGCCGTGATACGTGACCCCACATATGTTGCAAGGCATTGGCAAGGCGACCAGATGATGGCGGGCAACGAAGGATCTCCACAAGTTCCAAGGCAACATCATCAAACATCTCTAGCTTCTTCGCAGCGGCGAGACTTTGACCTAGTGCCTTGCATCTTTCCGGGTCGCGCGCCAGGACAGAATATTTATGCTGGGCCCAGAGCTCTTGGGTACTTACCGGTAGTGGGATTCTACCCGGCCGTTTGTTTCGATATTTCTTTGCCAGCAACGCAAATTGTGCCGCTGGCGGATCTATATAGCGTGATGGCCAACGGTCGACTTCCCCCACAATAGTGACTGGAGACTGTTCCCTAAATCCACGCAGTGACATTTCTGCCTGCAACATCGCATGACGTTGCGCCAAGGCCCCGTTACAGCCCTTCCAACGCAGGGTTTCGGGGTGTTTAGCGTAACCTTTTTTGTCATTTACAAGGATAGAGACGATCCCATGCAACTCGCGGTGTTCGCCTAACAGGCTCTTATCGTTCAGGTAGCCTGGGTTGATGTCCCAAATTCGCATCTATGAGTTGGCGCGGTTACTTTCGAGGTGGCGCTTCTTTTCGGCAGGCAAACATATTGATCAGCTCGTACACCAAGGTGGCCGCGGCGAGTGAGGTGATCTCTGCGTGGTCATAGGCGGGGGCCACCTCGACGACATCGGCGGAAACGATACTGAGGCCCGAAAGTCCACGCAACACATTGACCAGCTCACGGGTCGTCATGCCGGCAATCTCGGGGGTGCCGGTGCCGGGGGCATGGGCCGGATCGAGCACGTCGATATCTATCGACAAGTACAATGGGTTATCGCCGACACGGTCACGGATGCGTTTGACGACCCCCTGTATGCCTTCGGTTTCAAAGTCATCGCAATGAACCACTTTAAAACCTAACTCCTCGTCTTGCTTAAGATCATCGGTGCTGTACAGCGGACCCCGGATGCCCACGTGCATGGAGGCATGATCTAGGAATAGTTTCTCTTCGGCCGCACGGCGAAACGGCGTACCGTGCGTGTAGGGTGCACCAAAATACGTGTCCCAGGTATCAAGATGGGCGTCGAAGTGCACTAGCGCTACCGGGCCCACATGGTGATTAACCGCCCGCAGCAGCGGTAGTGCGATCGTATGATCGCCGCCCAAACTAACGACACTGCCCGCCTTTCCCAGCAGCTCGGTGGCCGAGGTCTGGATCTGCTCTACCGCTTCATTGATGTTGAACGGATTGCAGGCGACATCCCCGGCATCTGCAACCTGTTGCTTCACAAAGGGCTCGGCGTCATAGGCGGGGTGGTATTGCGTCCTCAGGTGACGAGACGCTTGTCGAATCGCCTGGGGCCCAAAACGTGCCCCCGGTCGATAGCTTGTACCGGCATCGAAAGGTATGCCAAGGATCGCCACATCACAGTGCGATACGTCACGCAGCTCGGGAAGTCGCGCGAAGGTTGAAGGCCCGGCATAACGTGGTACGACCTTACCGCTTACAGGTTGGATCGGTTTTTCATTATCGCTTGGCATGTTTTCAAGAGAGCGCGGTTCAGGCGCACGATGTAAGAACACATCATGCTACCCCAAAGCTCAATCATTTGCATGCCTGGCAATCCTCAGAACCACCAGTACTCCGGTTGCATAATCTAAAACAGTTTCTTTCTAACCTCGCAGGTGCCTTTGTGGGTTAGGTCACGCCCATTTATGATAACCATTGCACCGGACTCCCGTGATATCTTTATCTTGGTATTTATCCTCTCCGCGTCCCAGGTTAGGGGCTGTCCTTGCTCGTCGGTAGAGTCCTCCAGACCAAAAGCAATGGCGTATTCACTCCAGGCATATACACCGTAGTTAATGCCGTGGTTGTCTTTCACGGATTCTTTCGCCGTATCGAGGGTGAAAACCAACTGAACGTCGACGTCGTCGGAGAGCTGCGTTCCAACGCATTCCAGCACAACGACATCGGCTGCATAGAGCATACTCGGCAACATCGATATCAGTAGGGCTAACTTTTTCATACGAATACCTAGAAGAGTGACATGAAACTGATAGGGCACCGCGCGCCCACCTCAACTAAGCTTAGCCCATATGAAAACTTTGAGCAGACCTATATAGATCAATCAGTTTGGAGATATTCTAGAGATGACTTCTACGACCCGCAGTAACAGTTCGCCATATGACGATCGCGAAGATATAACATCTATACGCCACGCCTGCTGGTCACGGACCGCCGCGCCCGTGACCAAGATCTCGGGGGAATCACGCGCAGTCTTGTAGCAAATCAGTGAGTACAGCGTACTGCCTACCGTACCCAATCTGTGTGCAGCAAGTGTAACCAGCTCTGGATGCAGTGACGGCAAGGAATCGGTCGCCTGATCATAGTAGATATGGGGCATCCACCTGTTAAATTCTACCGATTCGATCTTCAGCTCACCGCCGCCCTGCAGTTGGACTGTCTGCACATGGGAGTCCGCAACACCTGGATTGCTAACAACCAGCAGCATCACGGCGAGCAACACAGGTCTCATACCCATTACCAACCAAGCGCAAGCTTAAGTTTCGCGTTCGAGACGCTGGCGCGCATTCTGAAGCGCTTCACGCTGCTCAGCATTAAGCGTTGGGTATTTAAGTCCCATGGATGTAAGCGTCCTTTCAAGGATTTGCGCGACGGTGAGACGCATGAACGGCTTGCTGTCAGCGGGGATCGCGTACCACGGCGCCCAGGAGGTAGAGGTTGCATTCAGGCACTCCTCGAATGCCTGCATATAGGCGTCCCAGTGTTGGCGTTCGTCAACATCTGATTCCGAGAATTTCCAGTTCTTCTTTTGCTTATGTATACGATCGATAAAACGACGCCGCTGTTCGTCTTTAGAAACATTAAGCCAAAACTTGAGAATCACTGTGCCGTTGCGCGCGAGATGCCTCTCATGTTCGCGTATCGATTCGAAACGGTGTTTCCATATATTTTTGTGGTCATGAGGCTGAGGTAAACGTTGCCCGTCGAGAAATTGGGGGTGTACACGGACAACCAGTACTTCTTCGTAGTAACTTCGATTAAAGATGCCGATACGGCCGCGTTCGGGTAGTCGGCGGGTCGTGCGCCAAAGAAAGTCGTGGTCAAGTTCTTCCGCTGAGGGGGCCTTAAAGGAAAATACCTGAAACCCCGCCGGATTGAGGCCGCTGGTCACGGCACGGATGGTCGAATCTTTACCAGCGGCATCAATCGCCTGAAAAATACACAAAATCGCGTGATGATCCTGCGCGTAAAGCACACGTTGATGTTCGTCGAGACGATCGATAACACGTTTTAGTTGCTTTTTGCATTCTCCATTATCGTCTGCTTTACGCGGTGGTCGCGTGGGTGCTTTCTTCACGCGAAATGTGCCGTCAAAAGGCACACGGAAATGGCTCTCGGATGGTTCAAGGAATTCGATGCCCGGTCGAGATTTCGTCATTAGCTTAGAACTCCGACATCGATGCTTACCATCTTCCACATCGATAAATCACCCTAGCAGGTTGACGACTGAATAGCTAGAATCTTTAGAAGTTCTCCGCGTTTCGGTTTTGCGACCACGAGTTCTTCTTTTTTTTGTTTTGACAATTTCTTGACGCCAGCTTCCACTTTAAGAGCAAGTGCGCGACTACCTATTCTTGCCTGATAGGTCAACTTAAACGGCCCTTTCGAACGCAAATACTTTGCTCCTTTTCCTTTTGTACCTTCGTGCTCAACTAGTCGTCGATCTACATCTTTGGCAATACCTGTGTACAGCGCCCCAGCTCGCGTCCTGACCAGATAAAGATGCCACTGTTCCACATCTAGAGCATGCACAGAAAGATGCCGGAGCGCATCTTCGGGTCAAAATAAGTCGATTTTGGCGGCATTACTTTCCCCGCATCGGCGATTCTCATCAAGTCTTCCATCGCAACGGGATGCGTCGCAAAGGCGACACGCCAACCACTATCACAAACAGATTCCATTGCACGCCTATCGAAGGCACCCGGAATGTACTCTAACCGTGGATCGGACCGCGGATTATGTATACCCAGCACCGGACCCAGGATCTGCTCCTGAAGAATGACTACATCGAAGGCGCGTACGGGGTCATCAACCGGCACCACATTGGGACGGGCCTTTAACCGATACCAGGATCCATCGATAAGCATGGATATCTCACCTTGCATAGTCGGTTTCGGATCTTGTGTGGCATCGTTCCCGAGCTCATTGACCTCGAAACTCTTCTCAAGGCTACTGACAAACTCCGATAATGAATGGCCGTAAAGGTCACGTACACAGCGGTTAAAAGGCGAAATCTTGAGCTGATCGTGTGGAAACATTGCAACCAACAAATTATTGTACGGTTCATCACCCGTATGATTAGGATTTTCGGCACGCCTGTTCGCGGCGTATCGACAAACGGCGGCTGACCGATGATGACCATCCGTAAGGTATAACTCCGGGACCGCGGCAAACTGCTCGACCAGACGTGTCGTCAGTCGGTCATCCTCGAGACGCCAGATGGTATGCGTCACGCCATCACGCGCAACAAAATCGAGGATCGGCGACTCGCGGGATAGGGTGTCAACCAGCTCATCGATCTCGTCACGTTGAGAATAGGCCACACATATGGGGCTAGAAGTGGCACCAACCCCTTCTAGATACTGTACCAGCCGATCCTCGTGTTCAGCACGCGTATTTTCATGTTGCTTCAGCCGTCCTTGCTCGTACTCTTCGATCGAAATATGCGCGACAACCCCCGTTTGCTCGTGACCATCAACGGCGAGACGATAGAGGTAAAGACAGGAGCGCTCCTGGTAGACAAAGGCCCCTTCATCAATCAGTCTCTTTAGGTTTGCGGCATTAGAGGCCAATAGTTGCTCGAGGCTTGGCCGCTCGTTTTCAGGAAATTCATCCTGCGAACGTGTCACATTGAGATAGTTGCACGGGTGACTAATCGTGAATTCGTAGCGCTCCTGGGGTGTGAAGGCGTCGTATCCGGGCGAAACCACTTCCTGGGCCTGCGCAGGATCTACTAGATATCCGCTGAAGGACTTGATCGCTGGCATTTGGATCCCCGGCTGGAACGCCTTATGGCTACCGGAACTAATTGCTGCCTCGAAATGAGTCCATAAACTCGGCCAGCGCTGCTACGCTACCCTTTGGCATCGCGTTATAAATGCTGGCCCGACATCCCCCGACACTTCGGTGTCCCTTGAGATTTACGAAATTCGCCGCTGCTGCCTCGGACAAAAACTTCGCCTCGAGGTCCTCGCTAGGAAGCCTGAATACCACGTTCATGTGTGAACGACACACTGGATCCACCGGGCAACGATAGTACTCATCGCTTTCGTCGATCACTCGATAAAGCAAACCAGCCTTCTCTGCCGCCTCGCCCTCGATCACCGATAGGCCGCCTTTCCGCTTCATCCACTTGAGCACCTTACCAACGATATAGATTGTAAATACCGGTGGTGTATTGAAAAGCGATTCCTTGTCGTTGTGCACATCGAACCGCAGATAGCGGCCGATGTCTCGATTAGTTTCCTCGAGAATCGATTTACGAATAAACACCATAGCCATTCCCGATGGTCCGAGATTCTTTTGCACACCACCGTACACTATATCGAAACGCTCCCATGGGATGGAACGAGACATGTAATCCGAAGACATATCCGCAACTAGTGGAACGCTTACTTCGGGCCATTGCGGAAAACGGATGCCGCCGATGGTCTCATTGGAAGTGATGTGCAGATAGCGCGTGTTGTCGCTCAGCTCGATCTCCTCGGAGCGAGGCATGCGTGTATAGTTGCAGTCGGCACCATCCCATGCGATGTAAATGTCACCGTAAGGCTTGGCATCAGTAATGGCGCCTTTGGCCCAAGAACCAGAATTGACATAGGCAGCTCGCCGACCCGGTTTCAACAAGTTCATCGGAACCATGGCGAACTGGAGTGTGGCGCCACCCTGAATGAATAGAACGGCGAAGTCGTCAGGAGCCCCGTACACATCTAACGCCAAATCTGTTGTCTCTTTATGGACGGCATCGTAGTGCTTACCGCGATGGCTCATCTCTATGAGCGACATGCCGGCGCCCTGGTAATCCACAAATTCTTTCTCGGCCTCCTCAAGTACCTCGAGCGGCAGCGTACAGGGCCCCGCACAGAAATTGTGCACGCGAACAGTCATCGATTCCTCCTGCGGTTTGGCGCGCCGATTCCTCGCTAAACCTATGTTTTCATATTAACGCAGTGTAAAACCCGACCATCGGACAATGCTTCGATGATCTCTACCACACCCTCAGCCACAGCATTTTGAGCCTGAGCCGTCGAAGCGCCGATGTGGTGGGTACCATACACATTCGGATGCCGGGCAAGCGCCGAGTCGAACTTAGCCTGTCCGCTACCAGGCTCATCAGCGTATACATCGAGACCCGCACGAATGCCTTTGTCATTCATTGCTTCGATCAGCGCCTGCTCATCGACAAGATCACCACGCGAGGTGTTTATGATAATGGCACCAGGCCTTAGACGCGCCAAAAGTTCACGTCCAATGACGCCTTTTGTGTCATCGGCCGCCGGCACATGAAACGAAAGAATGTCACAATTGTCGGCGAGCTCATTGAGATCATTGGCGTATCGAACACCTAGGCCGGCGAGGCGCGACTCCATTTCACTCGCTCGGTTTGACCTACGTATTACGTATATCTTGAGGCCAAACGCACGGGCACGCTCGGCAACGGCGATGCCGATTGCCCCCAACCCGACGATGCCAATCGAGCGACCGAAAAGCCCAACAGTGTCAGAGTAACGCTTCTTGTTCCATTCGCCGTTGCGCAAATCAGCGACGTTGTCAGGAATATTTCGATCGATGGAGATCAGTAATCCCAACGTGAGCTCGGCCACCGCAATCGCGTTTTTGCCAGGCACGTTACACACATAGATGTCCCGCTCTGCCGCCGCCTGTTTATCGATGGTATTGGTGCCGGCCCCGGCGCGAATAATCAGCCTAAGCGATTTTGCAGCATCGATGGTGTCGGCCGTAACCTTGGTGCTGCGCACGACCAGCGTCTCAAAATCATTGATTGAGGCCGGTAGGTCACCCGCCGCCAGGTCGGGATTCAAAGTGCACACGTGACCCATTTCCTGGATTTGTTTAAGATACGGCGCAGGAAACTTATCAGCGAAAAGAATCTTCAAGGCTCCTCTCCGGGGATCTGTACCTGGCAGGCTCCGCCCAGTGGTCTACAACCGCCACAAGGCTGCAAAGGTAAACTACCGGTGGCACCCACACAAGCCACACCCCGAAAAGGACTAGTCAGGTAGCCTTTGCGGACTATGATGAAGATCACGATTTCGGGTCTAGGAGTGCTGGAATGAAGGTCGTGATATGTGGCGCCGGTGTCATCGGCGCATCGCTTGCCTACTTTCTGGCGCAACGGGGCATCACCGTAACCATCATTGATCGCTGCGGGGTGGCCGTCGCCGCCTCGGGAAAATCCGGCGGATTTCTCGCGCTCGACTGGTGTGATGGCTCGCCGATGGAACAGCTGGCACGAAACAGCTTTGCGCTGCATGCGGAACTCGCTACCTTATTAGGTAAAAAGTATGACTACCGGCGCCTAGATACTTATCTGGTTGAAAGCACCGAGCGCGACTCTTCTATTCCAAACCGCCGGGGAAATCCAAAATGGCTGAACGGCAATTGTGCCGTGCGTTACCCTTTGGGCACCTCGACAACCACAGCACAGGTACACCCCGAAAAATTCACACGCACGTTGGTAGATGCCGCCATTGAACGCGGCGCAACGCTGCGAATCGGTTGCATCGAAGGTATATCGCTATCCGGAACGCCGCAGACCGTACGTAGCGTTGTAGTTGACGGAACACCCGTACCAGCGAATGTGGTAGTGATCGCCATGGGGCCCTGGTCGAACACAGCTGCGAAGTGGTTGCCGTTTCCGCCGGTTGGCGGTGCCAAGAGTCAGAGCATTACTTTGCGTCCGACTGGTCGAATCCCGGCCCATGCGCTGTTTGTTGACTACCGAACAGAACGGGGCAAACAGCACGCACCGGAAATCTTTGCGCGCCCAGATGGCGAAGTCTATATCTGTGGCATGTCCGACGACACACCTGTCCCGGAAAGCGCCGATCAAGTTGCGCCTAGTTTACCCGCCTGTGATGCATTACACAGGATGGCCGCCAATCTGTCGTCATCGCTCGCAAGCGCGAAACGAACTCGAAACCAAGCTTGCTATCGTCCGATATTTATCGATAGCTTACCGCTGCTGGGGCATATACCTGGTGTGAGCGGCGCTTTCGTTGCTACCGGTCACAATTGCTGGGGTATTCTAAACGCGCCGGCGAGTGGACTTGCGATGACCGAGCTAATCGTAGACGGCTACGCGAAGACGGTCGATCTCTCGCCCTTTGACCCGAGACGACTAATGAGTCATTCACCGGCCGTAGTGACCTAGTCGGGGTCGCCGCCGACAGTGGTCTGTCGCGGATAACTTTCGCTAATGATGTTGCCGAACCGTAGATATAGTCAGACATGTCCACAATCTATGGTACCAACTGCGTGAACTTCTTTCTTTCGCGGGGTCAGTCGCAAAATATGCGAAAATAAGACTGTATGAGCGAGAACTCAGTGCCAATCATCGACATTGCGCCGCTTATCGGCTGTGATCGTGCACACGCTCAGGAACCGGTGCAAAAAATCCGCGCCGCGTGCTGCGAGTGGGGGTTCTTCCAGGTTTTGGGCCATGGCATCCCGGATACCATGGTCAGTCGGGTGTGGCAGAACACACGGGCCTTCTTTGCGCTCCCCTTAGATGTCAAGGAAACCGTGGCCCGTAGCAAAGACAATCCACGAGGTTACTACAATCGCGAGCTCACCAAGAACAGCAGGGACATGAAGGAGGTATTCGATCTTGGACACAAGCCGTATCCAGAACTTTCAGATGATGATCCCGTAAATCTAACCCGTGATGGCCACAACCAATGGCCGGACGCGGCGCTCCTTCGCGATTTCGAGTCGACGATGATGGAGTATTACCACACTTGTGAGATCGTTGCATTGAAACTGCTGGAAGTCATCGCCCAGGGCCTTGGGTTGCCGTCCAGCTACCTGACACAAAACTTCATTGACAAACACACGAGTCTCTTGCGGCTAAATTATTATCCTAGTCACGACCCATTGGCAGCTACGGTGAAAGCTGCCGCTAGCGGCCACCTAGGTGTCCATCACCATAGTGATGCCGGGGCGCTGACCATGCTCCTACAGGATCAGGTGGGCGGGCTTCAAGTGTTCCGCCGCCAGCAGTGGTTTCCCGTGGAGCCGGTCGCTGGTGCGTTAGTGATCAATATCGGTGACATCGTGCAAGTTTGGACCAACGATCTGTACAAGGCGCCATTGCATCGTGTGCTCGCAAGCGAAGGCCAAGCCCGATATAGCCTACCGTTTTTCTACAACCCCTCTTATGATACTGAGTACTATCCGCTTGACGTTTTGACCAACGGCACGTCGCCACCAAGGTACACGCATATCAATTGGGGCGAGTTTCGTTGGCGTCGTCAACAAGGCGATTTCGCAGATTACGGTAAGGAAGTCCAAATATCAGACTACCGTATCTCCTAATACCCTGTCCCATAATCAATTCGACATACAGATCTATCGCAGTACCAAAGACTATACTGATATGCGACTTGACGATCTATCGCAATGGTTCGTCGTAACAGATATGGCTCCCGCCTGTCCTCTTCAATCTCCGGTTGGTGTCACTGTACTTTTTTCTATCATGAGGATAACGGTGCGCTCTGGTGCCCGCGTCCGGTGAAGCACTCCTCTAGGCACTGTGAAACCCTGCCCGGGTGCCAACTCGACTGCTTGATCCTCCAAATCAACAAGAAATTTACCTTCAATCACGTAGAAGAACTCGTCTTCTTCATCGTGTTTATGCCAGTGGAATTCGCCATTTACTACACCGAGCCGAACAACGCAGTCGTTTACCTCGCATAATGACTGGTTAAACCAATCTTCCTTGCACTCTTCGCTTAGCTTTCGAATATCGATAAGTTCAAGTGGGTTAAACCTCACATCGGTATGGATGGCATATGCCGACTCGGTGCCCATTGCTTTCTCCTCTCCTTGATTTAGCGCTTAGTAATCGTACCTAAAAATACCGATCTTACAGCTCTCGCCGCGCACTACCTCAACCGTCGGTGCATCCCGCAAATCGATCTTCTTCTTCAACCGCTTATCCGCAGGTCTTAGTTTTCTCCTTCTCTGTCCAACGCAGACGCGTCGTATAACCGGCAATGTATCCATGTGTCATGGATTCGCTACATTTCGGGCATTTGTATTGTTTAAGCTCGTGAGATGTTGCTGTCTTGCTCATTGCCAACACCTACAACGATGAAGCGAATGTCGTCTTCGCTAATAGTCTTTCGGTTCTGCCTCGGTCTTCTTGCCCTGTTCCTCTAACTTCTTTCTGTAATTCTCCAAATCCTTTACCGCCGCCCTCGCCAATTCCGGGCAGAGCTGCGCTGCTTCAGCCTTCATTGCATCCGCTTGCTCACCAAAGGTCTGTGCGATATCCGCTTCCAACTGTTCAAGCGTTTGGGCAAGATCTTCGCGGTGTGCAAAGCCACCCGCGGTTCGGAGCGTGTCTTGACGCCAGCGCAGGGCTTCGGTGTTCTTCTTCATTGCCGGACCGTTATTGAATCTATACCAACCGCTGCAGACGGCATAGCTAAAGGTGGCTCGCCAAAGATTTTCTTGTTGTTCCTGCTCTGTAAGGGCATTCACGGATGAGGAAAAAAACAGCGCGACAAGAGTAGCCAGGAGAACATGCTTCATATTGATACCTTATTTGTGTTGATCGGCATGCCGGAGGAAAAGACTCGGTAACAGACGACATGCTTGCTTCAGGATCACTACCTATGCTTTAGCATAGCACCGCATTTTGGGTGCTGCTCAAATCCTATTCGGGCCCCATTAACTATTGCTCCCAATACTAAAGTGTCTATACCATTGGTAAATACGTGGTCATTAGAACAGGAAGTGTATTTGATGCATGACTGGAATCAGCTTGGCGAGCCGGTCGGTTTTGCCCTAGAAGGTTGGACACCACCCAGCCGGCCACCGCGTGATCCGATAGTAGGTCGCTTTTGCCGTGTAGAAGTGCTTGATCCCGATCGACATGCCGCCGATCTGTTTGATGCGAATTCGCAGGATACAGAACACGGGATTTGGACCTATCTGCCTTATGGTCCATTCGACAACCTAGCTGACTACACTACGTGGATGCGCGAGACCTGTCTTGGCAGCGACCCGATGTTTCACGCCATCATAGATATCAAGACCGCAAAGGCAGTGGGGGTAGCAAGCTATCTACGTACAAATCCTGCCAACGGGTCGATCGAGGTCGGCCATATCAATTTCTCACCGCTCTTGCAGCAAAAGCCGGCTGCCACCGAGGCCATGTATGTCATGATGAAACGCGCCTTCGAGCTTGGCTATCGGCGCTACGAATGGAAGTGCGACGCACTTAACGCTAGATCGCGCGCAGCTGCACAGCGGCTGGGGCTATCGTTTGAGGGTGTGTTTCGCCAAGCCACAACCTACAAGGGCCGCAATCGAGACACCGCTTGGTATGCTGCTATCGATAAGGAATGGTCCGATCTCGATAACGCCTTCTCGCGTTGGTTGGATCCAGCGAACTTCGACGAGAACGGCAAACAACGGACACGCCTATCCGAGCTGACCCAGCCAATTCTAAAAAAGCGAGGCTGACAAGACATCCTGGGAGAACCACTATGAGCAACCTCGATCAACCCACTAAAGTCATCTCGTCCGAAGGTCACGCCAAAGCATCTTGTGTCGAGGCCTACCTACCCGCGACTCTATCTTGGGCGAAGGCATAAAGATACGTCGCGCGCTTCCGCAACACAAACGCCGCATGGTTGGCGCGTGGTGTTTCTTGGATCACTTCGGGCCTCTTGCAATCGGTAACGGCCACGGTATCCGAGTGGGCCCACACCCACATATTGGATTACAAACGGTGACTTGGTTGATCGAGGGCGAAGTCTTTCATCGCGACAGTCTGGGCTACCAACAACTCATTCGCCCAGACCAACTCAACATCATGACGGCAGGACGCGGCATCGTGCATTCTGAAGAAACATCGAGCGAACATAGCGATCGCGTTCACGGCTTGCAGCTTTGGGTGGCGCTACCCGATACCGATCGCCACACCGAACCCGCATTCGCGCACCACTCGACGTTACCTCGCATCGAGCGTGATGGTATGGACATTACTTTGCTGGTGGGTAAAGGCCAGGGTGAACAATCGCCGGCGCGTACGTTTACACCGATCGTTGGTTACGATATTGCCCTCACCGACAGCGGCACCCGCGCATTTGAATTACATCCATTGTATGAGCACGCAGTACTGCTCACCGATGGGATGATTACAATCGATAGTGAAATTATGACCCCCAGCACCCTCTACTACTTGGGGATAGGGCGTGAGGTGCTTAACATCAGCAACGAGTCACCGGCCCGCTTTGCGATAATTGGTGGCGTACCGTTCGGCGAACAGATCATTCTCTGGTGGAATCTCGTCGCTCGCACTACCGAAGAAATCTCACAAGCACGCGATAACTGGGAAGCACATCGCTACTTTGGCGAAGTCGAAGGGTATGATGGCCCACGGCTTGTGGCGCCGGCGCTGAGAACGAGTCTAAAGGCGCGTTGATCTTTCAGCTAACAAGCTAAGTGTTATTTGCGGCCCTGCTGTTTCGCCATTCGGAGCAGGATCGGAATCAACAGCCTCAGTTCTGCTGCCCACAATACGACACCCACGATAATCATCGTAAGGGGTAACGTCGGAACTGTTGAGTAAGGGATGGAGGTGAGATCCATCCAAGAAATAACCGTAAAGGCCGAACCCGATAAGGACGGTACCGACAACACCAATTACCTGGGCAAAGACCATTTCGCGAGGCATGGCAACCCGAACCTTAGCCCCACTTGCCTCGAGGCTGATGGATAGCTTGCAGGATGTTTCTTGTCTTTGTGATCAGCTCGGCCTGGTAGACATTAGAAGCGCCATCCAACCAGGAGATCTTTTCCATTAACTCCACGGTGGATTCAATCTGTTCAGACGTGAATCGTTGCTTGCTAGCTTCCAAAACCTTGTCTAACTGGTCGGTGATATCGGTTTCATGCCGAAGCAGATGGGCGGTCGACAAAAGTAACGCCGAGGCCTCGTTTTCAGGCAGGTGAAATTCATTCTCAAAGCACTTTAGCAAGAACGCTTTTTGCTCTGCACTAACTTCACCTTCGCATCTTGCCGTAGCCAACATAAGCAAAGCGGCAACATCCATCGGTTCCTCGAGGGTATAAAGGGGCTTGGTCGCATATCGCCTTTGCCACCTTGCGCGCCGATACCACAGAAACGGGTTGAAGGAGTTTAGGTCGAGCCCGGCTCTTTGCATGCGTTAGAGCACAAATAACACTGTACCGATGGTGCCTAGTAATCCAATGACGTAATGCACTGCCACGCCCTTTCGAGAATATCACTGCGTAGTGACAATATAGCAACACCCAGCTTGGGGTGTTTCTCGCCGATTTTCCGAAATAGAAGAGGAAGTTAGAGTGTTTGCTGGCGGGCCGATTGCAGCCTTGGAAGCGGTCGCTCGTCAATCGGTAGGTGGATGACCGCGGCCGCTAGCCCGAAGGCAACGCCTGCCCACCACATGGGGTCGTAAGAACCGGTCGCATCGTAGATCCACCCGCCCAACCACACGCCAAGAAAGCTGCCAATTTGGTGGCTCAGGAAAACGATGCCAAATAGCGTCGCCATGTAGCGGACACCAAATACCTGCGCGACTATACCTGTGGTAAGGGGAACGGTAGCCAGCCACAGTACGCCCATGACACAAGCGAACGCATAGATAGTAGAGTTACTAATTGGTGCAAACATCAAAACCGTTATCGCGACCGCGCGGGAAAAGTAGATCACGCTTAATCCATATTTCTTACTCCAGCGTTGGCCGGCAATCCCCGACAGGAATGAGCCTACGATGTTGAACATCCCAATCAGAGCAATCGAATATGCTCCCACTTCAGCGGCCAGTCCGAGGTCCTTGACGTAGGCGGGGAAATGCACAGTGATAAACGCCACGTGGAAACCACACACAAAGAAACCGCTGGTGAGCAATACGAAACCCCGGTGACCGCGTGCTTCACGTATTGCCTCACCGAGCGTTTGATCCATTACAACCTCGCCGCGTGGTTGCGCGTCGTTTGGCAGTACAAACGCTAACGGGATCAGCAACAAAGTACTGGCGGATAAAAAGAGCAATGCGCTATGCCAACCAAAGGCACTGATGAAACCTTGGCTCAACGGAGAAAAAATAACTTGGCCTAACGAACCGGCCGCGGTGCCCAGTCCAAGCGCAAGCGAACGCTTTTCCGGCCCGACAACGCGTGCCATGGCCGCAAGTGCAAGCGAAAAGGCGGTAAACGCAACTCCGATGCCAGTCAGGAGTCCGCCGAAGAGATGCAGTGCAAACGCAGCGTCGGCCCCCGCCATACCCCAAATGCCGAGGGCATAAACGACGGCGCCACCCGCGATAACGCGTACTGGACCCAGGCGGTCGGCCACCGCCCCGGCAAAGGGCAACCCTATTCCCCAAAGCAGATTCTGGATTGCCATGGCCAGTGCGAAGGTTTCGCGATTCCATCCCTTGGCCACCGTCATGGGTTCCAGAAAGAGCCCGAACACCGATCGCACACCGAAACCGATGATGGCGATCAGACAACCAACCACCAGAATGACCAGCGGTGTGCGCCAGCTAGATCGTTTAATTTCCACAGGTTTTACAGTAGACACCGTGCTCTCAAATCTCGGGGAACACAGCTGCACCGGCACGTGATTTGCGAGGCGCCTTCGACCGCGGATGGGATGGAAAGTGTGGTCATGTTGTGTATTGTTGCCTCCCTATTCCGATACTAGCGTGCGACCGAGAACGAAAAGGTTACAAAATATATTTAACCATAAGGTCAAAAATTACTGGGGTGCTGCCCACATGTCAATTGCCGCGACGATGCAGCTTGATCTGGTTGTACATGCCCTCAATGTTGAGCGGTAGTTGCGTATCGTAGTTATACCAATCCTTGTATTTTTCTAACCTAACGCTTTGTTGCATAGCTTCCAGGGACTTGCCCTCGCGGGCGCCTTTAAGGACAGCTGCATATAGTGTTTCCATGTAACCACGGAAGGCGGTGGCATCGGCCTTGGTGCCAGGGGCACCATGCCCCGGCACCAAAATATCAAAATCCATGGCCTCCACCCGCGCGATCGCATCTATCCAATCGGGAATATAGGCGTCGGTCATGTTCTTCCATGCTACTGTTTCTACTGGAATAAAGTCGACCACGAACAACGCCCGTTCTGCCGGAAAACGCATGACAATCATGTTGTCCGAGTGACTCCGGCCGACATAGCTCAATTCCACACGCTTACCGCCCAACTCGATGGTCATCTGATCTGAAAAGGTAATATCGGGCACTGCGGTCGGGCGCTGCTCAGCGATGATGTCTGTTTTGGCGTTTTCGTGTGCGACCACTATCGCCGTGTTGGCGAATACCTCACCCCCGGCGACGTGATCAACATGATCGTGACTATAGATCAGATACTTGATTGGTTTATTAAATCGTTTGGCAAGCTCGGCCTTGAGCCAGCGCGCTGCATCTGCATTAATAGGATCAGTGACGATGATACCGTCGGAGGTAACGAGAAATACCGAGTAGTGGAAGTTGTTCTGGAATCGGTAAAGATCACCGGCGATCTTGGTGATGCTTCGCTTGGCGTCAGCCTGTGCGAGCGATGTCCCACAGAACAAAAGCATGGCAACAAAGCATAGGTTCGCAATTCGTCTTTTCATTTCTTTCCTCCACACGAGTTCGATTGCCATTGACATAACATTGTATCCTCGTATTGTTAGGTGTTGGAATGACGGTCGGATGTTGATTGAAGCACAGCTAAGGTGTTGCGATGCATGCGCGCATCGCCCGCGGCGACGATGCGATCGCCGGAATGTATAGTTAACCGGGCGCCGTCCCAATCCGTTATCACACCGCCGGCGTTCTCCACGATAGGAACAAGGGCGCAGTAATCGAATGGGCCCAAACCTGCCTCGATGGCCACATCGATGAAACCCGAGGCCAACATGGCATAGCCGTGACAACCTGCACCGTAGACCGTCCATCGCGTGATCTTATTAAGCTGTTCGTACGCATGCCATCCACCATCGTAGAAATAATCGGGCGCACTGGTTGCCATAGTCGCATCCGCTAGGCGGTGGCAAGCGCGCGTTTCGATCGCCTTACCATTGAGGGTCGTGGGACGACCCCGTACCCCCAACCAACGCTCACTGGTAATGGGTTGATCAAGCACACCGATGACAGGCTCACCGGCTTTGGCGAGCGCGATCAGTGTACCGAAGTCATACAGGCCCGCTGCAAACTGCTTGGTGCCATCGATGGGATCCAAAATCCAGACATATTCGGCCTCGGTACGCACGTCACCAAACTCTTCGCCAATGATGCCGTGATCTGGGAACTCTTTCTCTATCACCCGGCGAAGCTCGGTCTCCACTTTTCGATCGATTTCGGTAACTGGACTCTGGTCGGGTTTGATGACCACATCACGGCTAGCACGGAATCCAGACCGCACAATATTGCCGCTTGCATCGGCAAGACGATTCGCGAAATGAATTAAATTATCCATTGGTTCTTGTTGGCAGCCGCTACTGTCAATGTGAGAGTATTTGACTGAGAAAGAGTTTCGTTCGCTCGTTCCGCGGGTTATTAAAAAACTCGTTCGGCGGATTGGTTTCGACGATTTCGCCGCGGTCCATGAAAGCAATATTGTTGGCAACCGACCGCGCGAAACCCATCTCGTGGGTGACACAAACCATGGTCATGCCTTCTTCCGCAAGCTCAACCATGACATCCAGAACCTCGCTGATCATTTCCGGATCCAATGCGGACGTCGGCTCATCGAAAAGCATGACCTCGGGATTCATACACAGCGCCCGGGCGATAGCCACACGCTGCTGTTGCCCGCCGGAAAGCTGGCTCGGATACTTGTCTGCTTGGTCGGGAATATACACGCGCTCGAGCAGGCGCATTGCCGATTCCCGTGCCTCCGCCTTGGACGTCTTGCGTACGAGCTTGGGCGCAAGCATCAGATTATCGATCACCTTCAAGTGCGGAAATAGGTTGAAGCTCTGAAATACCATTCCGACCTCACGACGGACGGCGTCAATGTCTTTAACGTCGTTTGTCAGCTCGTGGCCATTGACAATGATCTTGCCGCTGTCGTGTTCTTCCAGTCGGTTGATACACCGGATCATCGTCGACTTGCCGGATCCCGAAGGCCCGCAGACGACAATCCTCTCGCCTTTCTGTACCTGGAAATTAATATTCTTTAACGCCTGAAAGTCGCCAAAATATTTGCACACGTCTTCCAACACGATAATCGGTTGCTGTCCGTCTTCGCTCATATCATGGTCATGTTCTTATTGCCGTTCGCGTACTGGGTCACGCATCCTTCACATATCGGCTCATGCGTTTCTCGAACAGGCCAAAACCCTTTTGGAACATCGAGGCGAGCGTCACATAAATGATCGCCGCGGCAATAAAGATCTCATAGGGGGCAAACGTCTCTGCCACGATCGTTCGCGCCACCCCGGTCACTTCGAGCAAAGTAACCGTACTGGCAAGCGCCGTCGCCTTTAGCATGCTGATGGTGTCATTACTGTAAGCTGGAATCGCGAGACGCACAGCGATCGGTGTGGTGATATAGATGAACCGTTGGCGCTTGGACAGACCAACCGCCGAGGCAGCCTCCAATACCCCTTTTTCCACCCCGAGAACACCGCCGCGAAGAATCTCCGACACATAGGCGCCCGAATTCAGGCTCAGCGCGACCACACAACAGCCGAATGGCTCGCGCAGAATCGGCCAGAATATGCTTTCCCGTATCAGCTCAAATTGGGGGAGCCCGTAATAGATAACGAAGATCTGCACCAGAATCGGGGTGCCGCGAAACACGTAGATGTATACAGCGGCCGGTGCCGATAAGAACCAACGACCGCTGATCCGCATGAGTAAGATAACGACGGCAAGGGCTAGTCCGATAAAGGAAGATATAAACAAGAGTTGCAGTGTCAGCCCCAAGCCGCGCAACATCTTCGGGAGGCTGTCAATGATAAGAGAGACATCAAAACTCATCGGCTACCCTGCAAATGACGGTTGGCGTATTTTTCAAGCGCCATCACCGAAAGCGTGATCACAGTGGTAATGGCGAGGTAAATCAAGGCCACGATGATGTACATGGTGAATGGCTTGACCGTCACCGAGGTGGCCATTTCAGCCACGAATACGATCTCCTCGAGTCCAACGACCGAGATAAGCGCCGTGTCCTTCATAAGCGAGAGCATGTGATTGCCAAAGCTCGGCAAAGCCAGGCGCCACATCTGTGGGATGCGGACATATATAAAAGTCTTAAAATTCGAGATCCCAAGCGCCCGTGCCGCCTCGAGCTGCCCCGGATCGACGCCAAGAAACGCGCCGCGAAAGGTTTCCGTCATGTAAGAACCGACAATTAGCGCGATCGCAAAGGCGCCGGCCCAAAAGGGTGGTATATCAACGAACTTGACGTTGGGATCAGCGATTTGGACGATCGACGTCAAGGTGACGGCCGCACCGAAGTAGATAATCAGCAGAACCAGAAGTTCTGGCGTTCCACGAAAGACGACCGTATAGGCGCTGGCAAGTCTCTGAGCGATTCGGCTCTTTGACAGCTTCATGGCCGAGCCAATCAACCCGAAGACCACCGACATGACCAATGCAACGACAAAGACTCTTAGAACGACCATTGCGCCCCAAAAGTAGTCGTCCCACCAGCCACTTAGCTCGGACACGGCATCTCACCTATTGGCGTGATGTGTGCCGACACGAGATGACGGGGCCGCCAGCGGTCGACCCCGTCGCGTTCATGCCCGCTTACTCGGAAAGTGCTACCCACTTCTCCGGGTGGATAGCAAACGGGAAGTACTTCAGGCTGTATTTCTCCAACGAGCCATCTTTGGTCATGGTCTCGAGCGCTACGTTGATACGCTTGAGTACAGCTTCATTACCCTTGCGAAGGCCAATACCTACGCCTATTCCAAAATACTCTTTCTCCTCGATGGCAGGACTCACAAATTCATAGCCCTTGCCATCCTCCTTACTGAGGAACTTCAGATAGGCCTTCATCGGGTTGGTCATGATGACATCGGTACGGCCATTTTGCAGATCCAGATACATGGCCTCATTATTGTCGTACCTAAGGATATCCGCATCCGGAAGTTTGGCCTTAAACCAGTTCTCATACGTCGTTGCGCGCTCCAAGCCAACTTTCACACCTTTGAATCCAGCCGCATTGACTGAACCATCGGCGTTAAACAGCTTCAAGTTGTGGCCTTTCTTGCCAACCAGCCGGCCGACGGAGATGCGGTAGGGTCCGGAGAAATCGATCTTCTCTCTCCGCTTGTCGGTGATCGACATAGACGCGACGATGAGATCGAACTTATTGGCGATAAGGGCGGGGATCATGCCGTCCCACTTCTGGCAAACGAACTCAACTTCAGCGCCGATAAGTTTGGCCACTCCTTTGGCAACGTCCACGTCGTATCCGGTGAGCTCACCCTCCGCGGTGCGGTAGTTGAATGGCGCATAAGTACACTCGGTACCGACACGAAGTGTTTCTGCGTACGCAGTTACTGTGAACGCAGTCGAGACGGCGGCAAGCACTAACGCACCGACCGCTTTAACCAGCATTTGCTTTGCTTTCATAGTTAACCTCCATCGCTTCGAATTACACGCACGCATGCCCACAACGGGCATGCACCACTGGGCAAACCGGCGAGGCACAAAAATCGCTGAAAAAGCGCCGGCACAACTACAAATCAGGTGCGGCGCCTCGCAATGGTCCTCTCGATTTGTTAGCCGGACGGTATAGCTGTCTGGCCTTGTTCTAAACGCTCGCTACGCTTTCAGATGTTGCTACCTTCTCATCGATGATGCCATCCAGATGGGTCAACAACCGGTCAACGTCATCGTGAGAGTTGTAATGAACCATCGATGCTCGGACAACACCGTTTTGCGGTCTGGCTCCCAGCGCATCGATACAGCGAGCGGCGTAAAAGTCGTCCGCCCCTACTGCAATCTTATGGCGCAGTAGTTTTTCTGGAATCTCTCGCGAGTCACGGTGGTTCACGAGAAATGAAAACACACCCACTCGTTCACGTTTGGCGGTTTCTCCGTTTCCGAACAACCGAACGCGGGGATTAGAACGAAGGTAATCGCTGACCCGCTGGGTCATCGAATCTTCGTGCGCGGAGAATAAGTCATAGACCTGCTGCAAACGTTCCGAATGCCCGATATTGGCGCCGGGAAAATGGTGCGCATGAACCTCGTCAAAATACTCACCGATGCCAGCCGCGGCCGCGGTGAGCTCGTAGTTGGGACCGCCAGGACAAAGCTTGCGCTTGAAGTCGTCGTCGCCGATAAAGTAATGGTTTTGACTAACCGCCTTCAGGAGAAGGTCGTGCTTGCCATACAACACACCCATATGAGGCCCAAATACTTTGTAGGGACTGTAGAGATAGAAATCGACATCGAGCTCTTTGACATCGACACCGCGGTGGGGTGTATAGGCAACACCATCGACGCAAGCCAGCGCATCCGCGTCGTGTATCTTCCTTACGATCGCCTTGACGTCGTGTATTAAGGCAATGATGTTCGAGCAATGCGTGAAACAAACAAGTCGCGTCTTGTCTGTGAGCAATGCCTCCAGGTCCTCGATCTCGAGATCATCGGTATCGCCGTTCATCCGCCATTCCTTGACGACGATACCGGTAGGTTCAAGCCGGCGCCAGGCGCCATTATTCGCCTCGTGATCTTGGTTGGTGACGATGATCTCGTCACCGTTCGCCATTAGCGGGCGCAGGGCGTGCGACAATACGTATACGTTACTCGTCGTTGACGGTCCGACAACGATCTCGTTTGAATCCGCATTTATCAGGTTAGCTAACACCTGGGCACCGACACTGATGTGCTCGCTTGCCGACGCGGAGGCCGGGTAGGCAGCGCCCGGTTGGACCTGGCAGTTTGCAATGTAGTGCCGGGTCCTTTCTATCACTTGCTTGGGGACGAATGTGCCGCCAGCGTTCTCCATGAACACCCAATCCCCATCGATGGCTGGGAAATGACGCCGGCAGAACGCGACATCAAGGACTGCTTTAGGTGCCATAGCAATCTCCAACTTACGCTGCGGCCGCAGGCGGTTGGTGCGGCCGGTAGTTTTTATTCTAAGGCGGCAGCATAAAGTGATCGGCAAGATTTGTATATCCCCCGGGGTATGAGGATGGGCTAGCCGTGTGACAGTTTAAGAAAACTGCTTGCAATCTGAGCGTTTTTCGGATGCCGCTTCCTCACCCCATATGTTGCTTAGGTTTCCCACCAGCATGACCATCGCACCGCCGAGGACGAACCAATCCAAGGCTTCGGCATCGAATAAAAACCCAACCAGCGCGATAAGTGGTAACCGTAAGAAGTCCAAGGGTACAACCACGGTAGCATCCGCGATTGCCAACGCCCGCGCCATACAGTAATGGGCACTTAGCGCCGTTATACCAACTACAAAAAGCCACGGCCACATCAGCATCGAGGGCGTGACCCAATCAGCAATTGCGGGGATCAAGCCTAAGGGCAGCTGGATAACGGTCATATAGAAAAGTATGCAAAGTGGTGTGTCGGCCAATGCCAGACGCCGGGTGAGTGTATGCGAGAGTGCGTAACCAACAGCGCCGGCCAGAACCACGAGTGCGGCCGGGTTAATTACGGCTATACCAGGCCGAAGAATGATGAGCATGCCGATAAACCCAAGCACGATGGCAGTAATGCCACCGCGTGTTAGTCTTTCCGAGAGCAGGAGGGGCGCCAAAATAGCGGTCCACACCGGTACTGTGAACTCGATAGCAAACACTTCCGCCAACGGTATAAGGGCGATCCCAAAAAACCAACCGAATTGGCCAGCGAAGTGAGCGAGGTTGCGAACGGTGTGCACGCCTAAACGCTTGCTCAATATCTGTCGCCAACCGCTTTGCGCGAGCAGCGCGCCAACAATGAATACACCAATCAGGCTGCGGAAGAAAAGGATCTCGAAGGTACCGAGCTCGGTCGACAATTCACGTCCCCCGACGGCCATGGCCATAAACGACAGTAGCGCCCCATCATCCACAGAGTGGCGACAACGACGGGGTGTTTAGGCGCTTTAGTATTCAACTGTTTTTGTTGTTCTCTGGCGGGTATGGCAGAAACAGGCCTAGTTCTGTTCTCCTTGGAACCGAATCGGCTTCCACATTGTACCAGGTAGGTATCGATATCCCTGCGGCAAATCCGGGAAATCTGTTGGCGCAAACTGCCTGAGTATTTCTTCCGTGATCACAAACTCATTAATGTTTGCCATTTTTCCTTTGTTTTTCTCGTACCACCGCCACTTGATCTGTCCGATCTTTGTTCGGGCTTGATAGAGCCGTTTCGCTACATCTTGTTCGGCTTTGGTGAGTAGTGCGCCGGTTTCCGTATCAAAAGAAAGGAGTTCACCGTTATGGTCTTGAACATCGAAGATCAGCTGATTGCCGAAAGGACGCCGAAACCCCAGTACCTTGGCAAAGACAGTATAATGAGACACCGAAAAAGAAACGCTCTCCGCCCTGCCTACGATATCCAGTGTCGAATACTTTTTGAGTAAGGTGTCATTCTTATAGAACGCAATCGCATGATGCTCATGACTCGCTTTACGCCCGCGGTGCCATGGTCCCAATTGAACCACGTATACCGTTTGCGTCCCCGCAAACCCTTCCAAAAAAATTCGTGGTGAATACTAAGGATAAGTCTGTATTAAGGTGTCCTCTTTTTCACCGACTTGGTACACCTTGGTGACGCCTTTTAATCCATACCTCCCATTTGGAATGGATTTGGCGTAAAACTGCCCGTACTCGCTAGCGGCCACATAGGTGCGATTGCCGGCTTCCTGATCGGCACGAGTGTCAACATCGAACCCTAAGAATAAAGGAAGAGAGATGATGAAAACTAAGGGCGCCTTGGACAACCATTTAAGCGAGTGTGATTTTATGTGCGAAATAAACTTGTCGGCGTCGATACCGAAGTCGTTATAGACGACGGTACCGGACGGATCGATAACGATCATCCACGGAGTACCACCGGTGCGGTAATCTCGCATCGTCGAGGGACGATGATCACCAGCGGGATCACCGGGGTCGTGGCCCATGGTAATCGGCAGTTCGTATCGCAGCTGCAGCTCTCGCACCGCCGCTTGGGTGTTGGTACTGAATCCTTCGAATACGGTTTGCACGCCAACCACTACCATCCGATCGTCGCCATAGAAAGCATCGGCAACCTGCTTCAGGGTTGGAAAGCCATGCGCGTGACACCCCGGACACCAGTTCTGAAAGCACTTGAGGTAAATCCACTTCCCGCGTGCTCGCGCCACGCTAAAGTGGCTCGGTTCGCCATGCTCATCAATCCAATAACCGACCTCGAGCTCAGGTGCCTTGTTGCCGACAATCCCATAACGTGGACCCAGTTGTGCCACTGCGGTTTGCGTCCCTAACCCAAGGCTACTGATGGCCGCCGCCGTACCACCAGCGGCCGCGCCCCGCAACCAGTCTCGTCGACTGATAGTCCTTGTACGCGCATGCATGTCGTTCTCCTAAGGGCCAATTTCTACTTTAGACCGCACAAATGCCCAAGTGCTTACAATTGGCTAAAGCTATCAGACAACAGGACAACAGACCGAAAAGCGCCGTTTGACTAATCTGGCCCAGATCTAACGCGTATGTGGCACAATTCTGGTTAGCTTGATCTCCCTCTAGACCACAATAGATTAACATCGGGGGCAGGTATGGGTATGGCTAACATTCATGGTATTCATGCGCATGTATGTTTCAGCGAGGAACCATTGGATCAAGCGCATCGGTTATTTGAAGCCGCGCGCGATCGCTTCTCGCTCACGATGGGGCGCATGCACAAAAAACCGGTCGGACCACATCCTTGTTAGAGTTGTCAGCTGGCCTTCCCGCCGGAGAAGTTGGGCGACGTCATCCCCTGGCTGGCCCTCAATCGAGAGGGGCAACGATCGTTGTCCATACTGAAACAGGGGATGATTTAAAGGATCACGTTAAACACGCGATGTGGATGGGACAAATATTGCCACTCGATCTGTCCAAGTTGGCGAGATCCGAAGGCTGATAAGACGCGACGTGTCGAGTATAGTAGCTTCCCTGGAGTAGCACATGAGCGCAGATCGACATCATCCGCACGACCACACGGAGCCGCCCTCCGATCTCGAGCTGCGTGTCAGGTCACTCGAGTCATTGATGGTCGACAAAGGGCTCGTCGACCCTGAGGCGCTCGATGCACTCATCGATATCTACGAGCACAAAGTCGGGCCGCGAAATGGCGCCAAGGTGGTAGCCAAGGCGTGGGCCGATGCTGAATTCAAACGATGGTTACTCGATGAGCCGACGGCCGCCATCGCCTCACTTGGATATACCGGTCGCCAGGGTGAGCACATAAAGGTGGTCGAGAACACAGCCAACGTGCACAACTTGGTCGTCTGTACCCTGTGCTCCTGTTATCCGTGGACCGTGCTCGGCTTACCACCAGTTTGGTATAAGTCAGCCCCCTATCGCTCGCGAGCGGTGATTGATCCCCGAGGCGTGCTTAAAGA
>JAOTYM010000030.1 GCA_029861845.1 Gammaproteobacteria bacterium
ACGATCACGCACGTCGGCAATTAGACGATAGAGCTCTGATTGGCTCGACACATCGACACCGGCCAGCGGCTCATCAAGCACCAAGAGATCGGGCTCGCGTAGTAGCGCACGCGCCAGCACGACACGATGTAGTTCGCCCCCCGAGAGCTCGGCGAGCGGGCTGTCGAGTATGGGGCTTGCCCCGATCTCGTCGAGCAGGGAGCGCAAACGCGAACGAGGTGCGCGCCTGCCCAAGGTCAAGAACCGCGCCACTGTGATGGGCAGGGTTGGATCTCTGTCGATATGCTGCGGCGAAAAACCGATGCGCAAACCCGGTGCACGGACGACACTTCCCGAATCTGGCCTGATCAGACCCAGGATTGTTCGTACCAGCGTCGATTTGCCGGATCCGTTCAGCCCCACCAACGTCACAATCTCACCGCGCGAGACCCGCAGATCGACATTGTCGAGAATGAGACGACCGCCGAGTCGTAGCGACAAACCATGTGCTTCGATCAAGTTGTCTTCGGTCGCCATTCTTGTTTTCGCCGCACGCATTGGCCCAATCACATTATGTTATATTATAACGTTATAAGGTCACGTTCTATAGATATGTCAACCCTAGACCTAGAACCACTAAGTCGATGATAAATCGCGATCTATTGACAGCGGCGCTTGGCGTGTCGGTCCTGTTCGCGTGTACCAGCGCCAGTGCCGCGCCCAAGGTCGTGGCCACCATCATGCCCATCCATTCGCTGGTAGCCGGTGTGATGCAAGGCGTTGGCGAACCTGGCTTGCTCGTCCGCGGCGTTGCGTCGCCACACAATTATCAACTACGACCATCGGATGCCGCCAAACTTGAAACGGCCAATGTCGTTTTCTGGGTCGGTGGGTGGTTCGAGACGTTTCTGGAAAAACCCCTGGCTACGCTGGGTCGCAAGGCACACATCGTCACACTGATACGAGCGAAAGGAATCAGGCTGCTTCGCAATCGAAAGAGTGGTGCCTGGGACGACAGCGATCACAACCAAGGCGAGCAACAGCAAGAACATGGCGAACGCGAAAACGAACATGGACACGGCGAGTTCAATGCACACGTGTGGCTAGACCCTGGAAACGCGAGGGCGATCGTCGATCTGATCACGGCCGAACTGAGCGCGGTCGATCCTACAAACACTGCCACGTACCTGTCCAATGGCCGGCGACTCAAGCGCCGCATCGAGACGCTTGATTCTGAAGTGGCCAAACGCTTGCGCTCGGTTCGCGACAAACCGTACGCAGTATTTCATGATGCCTATCAGTATTTGGAGAAGTACTATGGTCTAAACGCGGTCGGATCGATCACCGTCAGCCCAGAGCGAAAACCGAGCGCCCGACACCTAAGAGAATTACGCACGAAGATCAAAGAACTCAAGGTACGCTGTGTCTTTAGCGAACCACAATTCCAGTCCGCGCTCGTGAAGACAGTAATCGAGGGTAGTGATGCCAGGCGTGGCGTTTTGGATCCGATTGGCTCAGTCTTCAAGCCAGGACCGGACGCCTATTTCGACATGATGAATGCCAACGTATCGGCGATCACCAACTGTCTATCTTACGGCTAAGTTTGAGTACTTAGTTTGCAGCTTGCGCGGCGGCTGACGGCATGGCCTCGAGAATGAGCTGCGGGTCGAGGCGACGCGTGAATAAATTTATTCGCCAATCAAGATGCGCGCCACGTGCTCGGCCGGTGACACCGATCTCTGCGATCACATCCCCCTGTTGCACGTAGTCACCCTGTTTTACGAGGATTTGGTGCAAATGAATAAACGTCGACGACAGACCGTGGCCGTGGTCCAAGATCAAAGTCCCGCCGGAATAAAACATGTCCGGATGAGTTAACGTGACAATACCGCTCGCGGGCGCGACCACCGGTGTTCCCACCGGTGCCGCGATGTCGAGCCCAAAATGCGGACGGCGTGGCTCACCATTTAGAATGCGCTGGCTTCCGTAAACACCAGTTATGCGACCTTTGGCCGGCCAGATAAAACCGTTGAGAAAATCCGTACGCGTATCGTCCTGGGCACGCGCTTGCTTTATTAACGCGGTCTCACGGCCAATTCGCACTAGGTCCTCTTCACTGGGGGTAACCTTACGCGGTGGTAACCCATCGATGCGTTGGGTCTTGTACTTACGTTGGCCAACTTTGAGCTCACGCCATTCTCGACTGCCGTCAGCAAAGGTGGCGACAAGCTTGGCCTGTGGCGGTGCGTCCCGACCAAAGCCGATTAGGAACACGCCGGCTTCGGATATACGAACCGGTTGGCCGTCAAAAGTAACCTCGGCATCGGGATCGGTGCGGCCCTGCATCAGACCGCCTTGCATCAACTGGCCTTCCAACTCCAACGTGCCGGCCCATACATGGCCCACCGCTACCACAGACACCACGAGGCTATAGAGGATACGATTCATGGCTCTCAACGCTGCAAAGGTTATGCCGAAACGCTGCACTCGGAACAAAGTCCCTTGATTTCGACGGTCTGGGTATCGGCCCGAAATCCCAGCCCTTTGGCATCCTGAGTCAGCGCTTGAGCGATTGCTGGCGCGTCGATTTCGGCGACGGCATTACATTGGCGGCAAATAAGGAATTGGCCGATATGAGGCTTGCCGGGGCCGCCACAACCGACATAGGCATTCAGCGACTCGATGCGATGCACAAGCCCGGCGTCCAGCAAGAAGTCTAGCGCCCGATACACGGTGGGCGGCGCCGCGCCGCGTCCATCGCGACGCAATTCGTCGAGAATATCGTAGGCCTTCATCGGTATGTGTCGACTCCATACCAACTCGAGCACGCGACGCCGCAATCTTGTGAATCGTAAGCCTTGTCTTCTGCATGCCGACTCGGCTTCGGCCAACGCCAGATCAATACATTGATCGTGGTTATGCGAACCTGTCTTAAAGGGCATAAGCACACTTTTTTTTAGCATAAGCGCTCCGGCCATCGATCACTATACTGTTATAATATAACGTCCTGGGCAGGCTAAACAATGACCATCAGCCACAGGCGTTAGGCTTGTAGCCGACAACGCCATAATCACTACACGCCGTACAGGCGTTCGAGTACGTCTTCCACTCGCGACCTGCCCGTCTTCCGCACACCGGCACATACTCGCGGGTGCAAACTTCGGGCCGTGGTTGCGCGCATTCAGTGAGGCCATGGTCGAGTATATCCCTGCTACCGCGGTTGGATGAACAACTCACCGCACACAATAAGATTAAACCTGAGAGAATCGTTGTCCTCATGTCAGCAAAGCATCCAAAATTGTGGCGATTGTGGCTAGCATTTTACCTGGCGTGGACAGCGATCACAGCAGTATGGGTATACGATGATGCTAATCAAGCGGCGCAGATCTTATTGAAGTCTAACAACCTGAAAGCAGACCACCAGATCGCGGCTTGTGAAGCAATGAACGAACTTGCAGCACTGGAAGACCGCGATCAGAAGCTGATAGATCTTTACTTCACTGTCTATCAGAAGAACGAATCGGACGATGTGCTTGAGCAGATCAGAGCCTTCGATGCGCTCGAGATCTATTTTCTTGCCGAGAGAGCAACCGGCAGGCATCCCCATCTCGACCACGATGTTCACCGGATATTACGAGATTGTGCGAGCGCGCGTGTGCGAATCGACAAGGCAACACGTGAAAGGAATGGTGCGGCAGCAGGACTAGTGTCTTACGTAGGCATCGTATTTTTGCCACCGCTCGTCGTGCTACTCGTTGGCATGCTATCCATCTGGGTATCGGCGCGACTGAAAACCAACTAGACAACCCACATACCCATGAATTCGTCCACCGGTGTCGACTCGAGTTGGGCTTGGTCATTGCAAACTGAGAATATCCGTTCGCACTGCGCAAGACTCAGGCGTGTAGTGATGTTGCGTTCGAACTTGGCGTTGAGCAGTGGGATGCCCTCGTCACGACGGCGGCGGTGGCCGACCGGATAGTCTACTTCTACTCGATCTGTCTTGGTGCCGTCTTTAAAAAAGACTTGCACCGCGTTGGCAATCGAACGTTTCTTGGGATCCAAGTAGTCTTCGGAGAAGCGCTCGTTTTCCCTCACCTGCATCTTGTCCCGCAACGCATCGATGCGCGGATCGGCGGCGACGTCGTCCTCGTAGTCTTCGGCTGTAAGGTTTCCCTTGATTAACGGTACCGCCACCATATATTGGATACAGTGATCTCGATCAGCTGGGTTATCCAATGATCCCGTCTTATCAATAATGCGTACGCCCGACTCTTGCGTCTCAATCGAAATCCGATCGATGTCGTCGAGTCGATCCTTGACTTGCGGGTGTAGGGTAACCGCGGCTTCGACCGCAGTCTGGGCGTGAAACTCAGCCGGGAAGGAAATCTTAAAGAGCACGTTTTCCATTACATAGGTGCCATAACCCTGGCTAAAACTTAAGCGGTCGCCCTTGAAGAGAACGTCCTCAAAGCCCCAGTTGGGGGTGGTCAGGGCCGATGGGTAACCCATCTCACCGCGGGTGGCGGTAAGCGCGAGCCAGACGCCGCGGCTGGTGGCATCACCGGCGGCCCAGCTCTTGCGCGAACCGGCATTTGGGGCATGTCGATAGGTGCGTAGCGCGCCACCATCGATCCAGGCATTGGACAGCGCGTTGATGACTTGCTCACGAGAACCGCCGAGCATAGCGGTGACCACGGCCGTGGTCGCGATTCGCACCAACAGTACGTGATCCAGCCCAACGCGATTGAACCCGTTCTCCAACGCGATGACGCCCTGTATCTCGTGGGCCTTGATCATGGCCGTGAGCACGTCGGCCACCGATAGCGGTTTCTCACCGTCGGCGATTGCCTTGCGGCTGAGATAGTCAGCCACTGCCAGCACGCCACCGAGGTTATCGGAAGGGTGACCCCATTCGGCCGCCAACCAGGTGTCGTTGAAATCAAGCCAGCGGATCATGGCGCCGATGTTGAAGGCAGCCCGTACGGGATCGAGTTCAAAATTAGTGCCCGGCACGCGTGCACCGCCAGCCATGCTTGCCCCCGGAACAACCGGGCCAAGCAGTTTAGTACAAGCGGGATAGTTGAGCGCAAGCAACCCACAGCCAAGCGTATCCATTAAGCAATAGCGCGCCGTCTCCATGGCCTCGCGGCTCTGGGTCACATCATAGTTGAGTACGTAGTCGGCAACGTCTATCAGCGCCGGGTCGGGATCGGGGCGACTGGCATTGCGGATTGCCTGTTGCGACATGCCCGTTAACCCCGTGCCTCGATTGGCGTCCAATCGGCGTGCGCCGGGCCTGTGTAATCGGCGCTCGGTCGGATCAATACATTATTCTCCCGTTGCTCCATAATGTGCGAAGACCAACCGGTAATTCGCGACACCACGAAGATGGGCGTGAACAAGGGGGTTGCTACACCTAGTAAGTGATAGGCGGACGCACTATAGAAATCGAGATTAGGGAACAATCGTTTCTCGTCCCACATGAGGTTTTCGATCGTCTCCGATACATCGTACAAACGGGTGTCACCTACGGCATCGGATAACTTCTTCGACCAAGCCTTGATTACCGCACTGCGTGGATCGGATTCGCGATACACCGCATGACCAAACCCCATGATCTTTTCCTTACGAGCAAGTAAACCGAGCACACCTTCACGGGCCTGCTTGGGAGTCTCAAATCGTTCAATCAATGCCATCGCCGCCTCGTTGGCACCACCATGCAAGGGCCCGCGTAGCGTACCGATTCCCGCCGTTACGGCGGAATAGAAATCAGATAGGGTTGCCGCACACACCCGACATGCGAAGGTCGATGCGTTAAACTCGTGCTCGGCGTACAGAATCAATGAGGCGTCCATACAACGTTCGTGTAACTCGCTTGGTTCTCTACCTTGGAGCATCCGCAGTAGGTGCCCAGCGATGGATTCGTCATCGGTCTCTACCTCAATACGCGTACCATCAGTGACGAAGCGATGCCAGTAACACAGGATGGAAGGAAACGCGGCTAGCAATCGGTCCGCGATATCTTGTTGTTGCGCGAAATCGGTCTCCGGCTCTAGTGTGCCCAACATCGAACAACCCGTACGCATGACGTCCATGGGATGCGCGCCGGCCGGTATGCGCTCGAGCACTTCCTTGAGGGCAGCAGGAAGGTGGCGCAGGTTTTTTAACCTGACCTTGTAGGCCTTGAGCTGTGACGCGGTCGGCAGCTTGCCGTACATCAACAGATAAGCCACTTCCTCAAACTGGGCATTTTCGGCCAGCTGCTGAATCTCGTAACCGCGATAGGTCAGGCCGTGGCCCTCCTGACCTACGGTCGCGATTGTGGTTTGGCCGACGGTTTGCCCACGCAGACCGGCGCCTGTCTTTTTTGCCGTCATGACTGATCCTCCGCCTTAACAAAAAGTTCATCGAGTTTTTGCTCGTATTCGTGATAGCCGAGAACTTCGTAAAGCTCATCTCTTGTCTGCATCTTTTCCAGTGATGCCTGTTGGGTGCCATCGCGACGTAGCGTCTGGTAGACATCGAATGCCGCTGCGCTCATGGCACGAAACGCCGACAGCGGATACAGCGCAAGCCGTACCCCCGCCTTCCGCAACTGCTCCACTGTCAGCAACGGTGTCTGGCCGAACTCGGTGATGTTGGCAAGGATGGGCACCGCCGCGGCTTGCGCGAAACGCTTGTATTCATCGAGGGTGGTTAATGCCTCTGGAAAAATCATGTCTGCGCCCGCCTCGACATAACACCCTACCCGCTCTAAGGCCGCATCAATCCCTTCCGACGCCAGTGCATCGGTGCGCGCCATAATCACGAATTCATCATCGCTACGGCCATCGACAGCGGCTTTGATGCGATCGACCATTTCCTCGGCGGACACCAACGCCTTGCCCGGGCGGTGGCCACAACGTTTGGCCTGTACTTGATCTTCTATATGGCAGCCCGCGGCACCGGCACTGGTGAGTTCGCGCACCGTACGGCCAATCATGAACGCCGCCCCCCAACCCGTATCCGCGTCTACCAGAAGCGGTAGCTTGCTGGCAGCGGTAATGCGGCGAACATCAGCCGCTACATCGTTCAAGGTGGTTATTGCCAAATCGGGTAATCCAAATGATGCGTTGGCGACACCGGCACCCGAGAGATAAAGGGCACGAAAACCCGCACGCTCGGCCAACAGTGCACAATAGGCATTGATCGTGCCCACCACTTGTAGTGGTTGCTCGACCTCGATGGCCGCGCGCAAGCGTGCGCCGGCACTCGATGTGTGGTTCATGCTTTTCAATCCCAACCTCGTCGGGTGTGCGCTTAAGCCACGCCCAGCCTAGGTGCCCTTGGCGTAACCAACGCCCTTTAATGCAACCGCGATCTCATCGAGGATTGCTGGATCGTCGATGGTAGCGGGCATTTTGTATTCCTGCCCGTCAGCAATCTTCTGCATAGTGCCACGCAGAATCTTGCCGGAACGCGTTTTCGGCAGTCGCTTAACCACGGTGGCGGTCTTGAAGGCAGCGACCGGACCAATCTTCTGGCGCACCATGTTCACCGTCTCTTGGGCAATATTGGCGTGGTCGCGATCTACGCCCGCCTTAAGTACCAAGAATCCAAGCGGTAACTGACCCTTGAGCTCATCGCCCACGCCAATGACCGCACATTCGGCGACGTCCGGATGCGCCGCCAGCACCTCTTCCATGCCGCCTGTCGACAACCGGTGGCCGGCGACATTAATAATGTCGTCGGTACGCGACATGACGTACACGTAACCATCCTCATCGATATAACCCGCGTCGGCGGTCTTGTAATACCCAGGGAACTCCGCGAGATAGGATTCAATGAAGCGATCATCGGCGTTCCATAGTGTCGGAAACGTGCCCGGCGGCAACGGTAGCTTGATTACCAGGGCGCCGATATCGCCGGTTTTCACTTCACGATTATCGGCATCGACCACGCGTACATCCATGCCAGGAACCGGCCTAGTCGGTGAGCCGTGCTTGACCGGTAGCTGCTCGATGCCGAGACAATTGGCGCAGATCGACCAGCCGGTTTCCGTTTGCCACCAATGATCGATAACCGGTACACCTAGGTGGTGTTCGGCCCACTGAAGGGTGTCTGGGTCGGAGCGCTCGCCGGCAAGAAATAATAATCGAAACGTGGACAGATCATATTTCTTTATGAACTCGCCGTCGGGATCTTCTTTCTTTATAGCGCGGAAGGCGGTGGGCGCAGTAAACATCACACTTACTTTGTGCTCTGATATCACGCGCCAGAAAGCACCGGCATTGGGTGTGCCCACCGGCTTACCTTCATACAATACCGTCGTGTTGCCGTTAAACAACGGCGCATAGACGATGTAGGAGTGGCCCACGACCCAACCGACATCGGAGGCGGCCCAGTACACCTCACCCGGCTCTACCCCATAGATGTTCTTCATGGTCCACTTAAGGGCAACAATGTGGCCACCGTTATCGCGTACCACCCCTTTTGGCTCACCGGTCGTACCCGAGGTATAGAGGATATATAGTGGATCAGTGGCCAGCACCGGCACGCAATCGTGCGGCGTCGCCGCGCGCATGGCCTCATCCCAGTCAAGATCACGGCCCGGCGTGAGTTCGGCCGGCTCCATGGGACGCTGCAATATGATGCACTTTTCGGGCTTATTCTTGGCGAGGTCGATCGCCTCGTCGAGCAGCGGCTTGTAAGGGATCACCCGATTCACTTCGATGCCGCAAGACGCCGAAACGATTACCTTTGGCTTGGCATCGTCGATACGCACTGCTAATTCGTTGGCGGCAAAGCCACCGAACACCACCGAGTGCACCGCACCCAAGCGCGCGCACGCCAGCATCGCCACCACCGCCCCCGGCACCATTGGCATATAGACGATCACGCGATCACCTTTGCTTACACCTTGCGCCGCGAGTGCACCGGCAAAGGCAGCAACTTCATCGCGCAGTTCCCGATAAGTAAACGTCTTGGTCGTTTCAGTGACGGGGCTGTCGTAGACCAGTGCCGGCTGATTGGCGCGGCCATTTTCTACGTGTAGATCGAGCGCGTTATAACAAGTATTTACTTCACCACCAGCAAACCAACGATAAAAAGGCTTATTGCTGTCGTCGAGGACTTTGTCCCACTTCTTGTACCAATGAACGGCCTCAGCCGCTTCTCCCCAGAAACCTTCCGGATCTTGCAAAGAGCGTGTGAATACCGACTCGTGATCTCGTCGCTCCATAGTCTCCCCCCGTGGCTATTCAATGCCGTTTCTAACCTAATCGCAACGGCTATATTGGAATAAAACTATAGTAGCAAGCAACTATCTGCCAGTCTTGTCATTAATAAACCCAATGCTTCGTATTGGCACAAACAATAGTGGCGTGCCCATTACGCAAGCAGTTCGGGTAACCCTGCCAATGTGGGTAACTCGGCATGCGCCGGTTTCGGTAAGCGCTCGCGCTTTTGCCCGAAGCGATTGATCCACACCACATTCATCCCGAAGTTGGCGGCAGCGGCCGCATCCCAAGCATTTGAAGACTGAAAGCTGATTTCGCTGGCACTCACTCCCAGCCGATTACAGGCAAGCTGGTAAACCCGCGGAGCCGGCTTGTAGATGCCAACGTCTTCAATAGAAAACACGCCGTCGAGCAGATCTTGCAGCCCCGCCGATTCGACGGCGGCAGCAAGCATGTGTGGTGAGCCATTAGACAAAATCGCCGTCTTGACATCTTTCTGCGTCAGCGCCGCTAAGGTCTCTTTGACCTCTGGGTAGCAATCCAACGCCAGATAGGCTTGCATCAAATCGCTGAGCAGCTTGCTGTCGTCGATACCACAGGTCTCAGCCGCATAGTCGAGACCATCTTGGGTCACTTTCCAGAAGTCTACATGTGCACCCATTAAACTACGCAACCACGTATATTCGAGTTGTTTAGTCCGCCATATCATCGATAGCTGGTCAGCTTTTTCGCCGATACGGCTGCGATGCTTGCCAACCGCCGAATGCACATCGAACAGCGTGCCGTAGGCGTCGAATACACAAGCCTTGATGTTTTGCAATACTGTCATGGCCGATGCTTCTCCTCTAAGCGGGTGGGGTTTTATGTCTTAGCTTTTCGTTGAATCGAGCCGCCTCGACGATCATACGCTCATGCGTGCCTTCGGTAATCGTGTCGATCCCGTCGTGCGCGCTGATCGCAAAAGTCAGCTTGCGCCCCGCTTGCGAAAGTAGCTTGACCTTTACCGTTACCGACAACCCGGGTGGGCTCGCAGCCAGATGGCTCAAGTTGACATGCGTACCAAGCGTCTGCGTGGCCGGCCAATCGATATGCGGGTTAATTGCCTTTATGCAGGCCCATTCGCACAAGCCCACCATAAAACCGGTCGCGAGTACCGACGGCATTTGCTGGAATTCCGGGGCCTCCGGATAGAGGTGCGGCACGGTCTTGTCTGGCGGTATGGTGAAACTGAATTCATACGCCATGTCCTCAGGTAAGGTGGCAGTCATGGTCTTGGTTGCTATCGTATTGGGTATGCCTGTCGCTGGCACAGAGAATCAATGATACCAGGGTCTCAACCGCTAGATTTAACTGGTTTAGGGCAACGCTTGCCGTACCCTGATTTTGGGGTCAGAATGTTGGCTGGCGCGTTCTTTCAAGCACCAGTGGTGGTATATGCGAGCCTGGAGTGCGTCGCGACGGCCTACGGGGTGTCCTATCGACAACCAGAATCGGCCACCCCTGTTACGATAAGAATGCATCTCGGTAGTAACCCTAAAATTGGAGGGGAATCATGTTTAAGCTTTTTAAATCCACCGCCCTGTTGTTGTCCAGTACTGCGGTTTTGGTGCTTGGGCTGGCGGGCCCGGCGCAGGCCAAGGTCGAGGGTGATACCATCATTCTCGGTTCCGCCATCTCCTTCACCGGCAAGTACTCGACCAATGGCATCCATGCCTCCAACGGCTACAACCTCGCCGTCAAACGCATCAATGAGAGCGGTGGCATTAGGGTTGGCGGTAAATCGTACAAGTTCAAGGTCAAGTACTACGACGACGAGTCGACGCCGGCTCGCGGTGCGCAACTGGCCGAGCGCCTGATCAAACAGGACGGTATCAAATACATGCTTGGCCCCTACAGCTCTGGTCTAACCAAGGCAGTGGCGCCGGTCACCGCGAAGTACAAGGTGCCCATGGTCGAAGCTGAGGGCGCATCGCGTTCACTGTTCACCCAGGGCAACAAGTACATCTTTGCCGTGCTATCGACGTCGGAACAGTATTTGGCAAGCGCCATCGCGCTGGCGGCCGAGATCGCCAAGAAGAATGGCAAGAAACCACAGGATGTGAGGGTCGCCATGGCCTTTGAGAATGATCCGTTCTCGCTCGATGTACGCGCCGGCGTGGTCGACGACGTCTCGAAGTACGGCATGAAGATCGTCATCGATGACAAGCTGCCGCGTGACCTGGCCGACATGTCGGCCACCCTCACCAAGGTCAAGGCGCTAAAGCCGGACCTGCTCGTCGTTTCGGGCCACTCGAAAGGGGCAGCCACCGCGGCACGGCAGATCAAAGAAATGCAGATCGACACGCCCATGATCGCCATGACCCATTGTGAGGCCGCCAAGATCATCACCAAGTTCGGCGCTGCCACGAATGGCTTTCTGTGTCCGACCCAGTGGGCGGAGACGCTGAGCTATAAGGATTCCCTGTTCGGGTCGGCGGCCGACTTCGACCGCCTGTTTAAAGCCACCTACGACGGCTACAAGAACGTGCCGTATCAAGCCGCCCAGGCCGCCGCCGCGGTGATGGTTTGGAAGGACGCCTTCGAGCGGGCAAACTCTTTCGACACTGAGAAAGTGCGCGAGGCCCTTACCAAGACCGATATGCGAACCTTCTATGGCAACATCAGGTTCTCCGACGCCGGCAACAACATCGCCAAGCCGATGGTGCTTAGGCAGATTCAGGACGGCACACTGAATGTGGTGGCGCCTTCCAATTGGGCGTCCCATAAGGTGGAACACCCGCGGATGGTGAACTACTAATCCACGCTAGTTTGCGGATTAGCTAGGTTGCGTCGTTAGCGCCCCCACCCGCAGGGTGGGGGCGTCGCGTCCACGGATAACAAATCAAACGCCGTGCTAGACAATCTACTCATACTCACCGCCGTACCCGTCCTAAACGTGCAATTGCTGCTTGATGGACTCTTCATCGGTGCCATTTTCGCACTGGCCGCCTATGGATTGGCCTTGGTGTGGGGCGTAATGAACGTCAAGAACCTCGCCCAGGGCGATTTCGTTATGATGGGCGGATACATCGCGTTCGTGATGTCCAAGATGGGTATTCATCCCATCTTTGGCCTGCCGGTGGCGATCGTACTGATGTTCGCTTTCGGCTGGATTGTCTACCGACTCATTATCAGCCGCGTTATCGGTAGAGATATGTTTACCTCCTTGCTTGCGACCTTCGGCCTGGCGATTCTGCTGCAACAAGTGCTAAACCTGATATTCGGCCCGGAGGTGCAAACAGCGGAGTCAGGGTTTGAGATCCGCTCGATCCTCGGTGGCATGGTTACGGTCGCCGATATCAAGTTCATTTCGTTCTTACTCACAGCCGTCCTGGCGGCGATCGTCGTCACCTTTATGAAATTCAGCCGCATGGGTCAGGCGATCCGTGCCACCGCGCAAGACGCACGAGCGGCCAAGGTCATGGGCATCGATACCGACCGGGTGTACGCGTTTACCTACGCGTTGAATGCCGCCATCTGTGGTGCCGCCGGCGTACTAATTGCGATGATCTGGGTACTACAGCCGTTTTTCGGGTTGGCCTATTCGATTCGCTGTTTCGTTATCGTCACCGCCGCCGGTCTGGGAAATCTCCCTGGGGTCATCATGGCCGGTCTCGGCTTGGGGGCGTTTGAGCAGTTCGGCGGGTTTATATTGGGGGCGGAGTTTCAACAAGCCATCGTGGTCGGCATGCTCGTGCTGGTTCTCCTGATACGCCAATTTCAGCAGGGTCGACAACGTCAAGCGGTGGTATGAATCTCAGTCCGAAAACGCTTGCGGCCTATGCGGCTATTCTCGTTTGCGGAATCGTCGCACCATTTCTCTTCCCCAACTACACGTTTCAACTCGCGATGCTTTGGATAATGATTCTGTTCGCTCTGACCTGGGACACCATGGGCGGACAGATGGGGTACAACTCGCTCGGCAACATCTTCTTTTTCGGTGCCGGTATGTATATCTGCGCCGTCGTCCAGATCGCCTGGGCCGGATACGACGTGGCCGAGTACACCGCCCATTTCGGTGCCGTTAAGATCGAGGTCACTTACGCCCAGTATTACGGCGGTTTAATGGTAGGTCTGATTCTGGCCGCGTTAGGCTGCGTGCTCTTTGCCATTGTCTTTGGACATATCGTGTTCGGCCTACGCGGTCCCTACTTCGCCATCGGCACCTTGGGGGTCGCGCTCGCAGCCGGTGAGCTCGTGGGGACCTGGGACTATGTCGGTGGTGGTGGCGGTATTACGGTACCGTTTTATCCCGGCGAACCTGACGCACGCTCGTTGCTGTATTATTTTCTATGTTTCCCATTGGCGATTGCCACGTTTTCATTTCTCAAGTGGTTGTATTCGACGCGCTTCGGTCTGGCGATAAATGCCATTCGTGACGACGAAGAGAAGGCCGAAGGCATGGGCATTCATACCCTGCGCTATAAGACCATTGCCTGGGCGTCGTCGGCCTTTTTCCTGGGAATCTCCGGCGGCATCTTTGGCAATATGGTGGGCTTTGTCGAACCGCTCGAGGTCGCATTCCCGACCGTCACCTTCGGTATCTTCATGGTGGTCATGGCCCTGCTTGGGGGTAAAGGCACGTTGTGGGGCCCGGTGCTGGGCGCCACCGTGTTCCACATCATAAAGGAAACGACCTGGACCTATATGCTCGGCTGGCAATGGGTGGCGCTAGGTGCGCTCATCATCATCAATATCGTGTTCTTCCAGCAAGGCATTCTCGGTTGGGCGCAAGAAAAATGGCCGGAACGTTTCGGCATCAAAGTGGAAGGCGATGACAGCGGGCGTGAGGCGGGCTGATGGTGGCAACTAGCACCAGCACCACCAATGGCTTGATTGAATGCCAAGGTGTAACCAAGACCTTCGGTGGTGTTATCGCCAATAACGACATCGCACTTAACGTTCCTGAAGGCCGGATCACCGGCTTGATTGGCCCCAACGGCTCTGGAAAGACAACCTTATTCAACTCAATCGTCGGTTATCATCCTTTAGACTCAGGCTCAGTCAAGTTTAAGGGTAAGGAGATCTCGAAACTGCGCGTCCCACAAATCGCGCGTATGGGTATGTTGCGCACGTTTCAGCAGACACGTATCTACTCGAAGATGAACTGCGTGGAAAACATGCTGGTATCAGTGCCGCACCGACGCGAAACCTATCGCATGATGTTTTCCGAGTACGCGCCTGAGGTGACTGAACGGGCAGAGGAGTTACTCGAGTTCGTAGGTCTTTATCAGAAACGCCTGTTGATTTCAGGTGACCTTTCATTCGGTCAACAAAAACTGCTTGAGTTCGCCATGGCGTTGATGAATGAGCCGGAGGTATTGTTACTCGATGAGCCGACGGCGGGGATCAACCCGACCCTAATTAACGGCCTCATTGATCGACTAAGGCGAGCCAATGAGCAAATGGGTATTACGCTGTTTGTTATCGAACACAACATGCGCGTGATCATGGGCCTCGCCGAACATATTTATTGCCTGGCCAATGGCAAGCTATTGGCAGAAGGAACGCCGGACAAGATTCGGAATGACAAACGTGTTATCGACGCCTATCTTGGCGGTCATGCCTAGAAAGCAGGACGTTTAACAATGGTTGTCGGCGATGACAGGACGAAAAACTCGAAGCGTGCTAGCGGTTATCACACAGGCTCAGTCGATACTGTAATCTCCGTTGACGACGTCACTCGCGAAGCACAGAAGATCGCCGAGCATGCGCCCTCTAAGGAAGACATCGCCAACCTCGCGCGCAACAACCCTTATGTAATTATCGACAATCTTCGCGCAGGTTACGGAAAAATGGAGATCCTGCATGACTTCAATCTTCAAGTCGGCAAAAAACAGTCGCTATGTTTGATCGGTCCCAACGGCGCCGGCAAGTCGACAATCCTGCATTCGATCTTCGGATTTACCACTATCTTTAGCGGTCAAATCCGCATTGGCGAAGGCGATAATAAGCGCGATGTGACCAAGCTGACATCGAGCGAAAAGCTAAGCCGAGCTGGCGTCGCCTACATCCTGCAAGATAAATCCATCTTCCCTGGCATGACGGTGGAAGAGAACCTCTGGATGGGCGGCTATCTGAAGGAGACACCGGCCGAGGCCAAAGAGGCGGCGGAAAAGATATTCGAGAAGTATTCTCGGCTTGCCGAACGGCGTTCGCATCCGGCGCGCGTACTGTCGGGCGGCGAACGTCGATTGTTAGAGATCTCCCGCGCCCTGGTGATGGAGCCGGAGGTGCTGCTCGTCGATGAGCCTTCCATTGGCCTTGAGCCGCGCTTCATCGATATGGTGTTTGAGATCCTCGATGACCTGCAAAACAGCGAGGGCAAAACCATTATCATGGTCGAACAAAACGCCAAGAAGGGACTCGAATTCGCCGACATCGGCTACGTGTTAGTGTCGGGTGAAGTCGCAATCGCTGGGCCCGGCAAAGAACTGCTAGAAAATCCTGCCGTTGGTCGACTGTTTCTAGGCGGTTAGGTTTGTTTCGACCTGTCACCACTATGTTCTATCTGTCGCCAGGTTTTCAATTACCGTTGCACCCGGTATTTGCAACAATGCCTTGGGCGCTATTTTTATCTTGGTTGAGCGATTGCCACTCCCTAGCACGATATAGGCGGCTGACATTACTCGCTGATCTATCCATACCGGCAAGTCGACCGGCAGCGCCAACGGGGTAACACCGCCGAGTTCCATACCCGTGACTTCTCTGGTTTCGTCGGCGGAGGCAAACGACACGCGACGCGCTGCGAGCCTCTTGCGTACCACCTTATTGACATCGAGACGGGTGTTCGCCAACACGACGCAGGCAACGAAGCGTTCTTCCCCGGTTTTTGCTTTGACGATAATGGTGTTTGCGGACAGCTCGAGCGCGTAACCATAATGCTGACAGAATACCGTCGTATCCGCGAGCTCGGGGTCACAAGGTACGATTTCGTAGTCGAATCCACAGTCGTCGAGAAACTCTCTTACCAAATTTTCACTGCGCACCGTCATGTCCGATACTCTGATGTCGACACATGTCTTGTTTCACCTCATGCGTAGTATCATCACGCGTCTACACCGAAACAGGAGGATACACCGTGAACCACTTTGCCGTCATTGTGTCGATAAGACTTAAGCCTGGGACCACCGAGGACTTTTGTTCCCATATCATCAAAAATGCGGCTGCTTCCAGGCGAGACGAGCCGGATTGTCATCGCTTTGATGTAGTCGTGGCTGAAGATGACAATCATCAACTGTACTTCTATGAGGAGTATACGGACGCCGCTGCATTCGAAGCCCACCGTAATACGTCGCACTATGAGACGTTCCGACGGGCCACCGATGACATGGTATTAGAGCGCGTTGTTAAGCGATGTAATCACATAGGCTAATCGTCGACGTAGAAGGATCGTAATCGACTGACGGCTGAGTGCGGACTGGTCAAGACAGGTCTGTCAGTAGCACGACGAATCGCCGTATACGCCCTTGCCATTGAGAACTGTGCGAGCACGAGCACATCGTAACCGCTGAGTTCCTTGGCGGCTTGTAAGATCAAGGCATCGTGCTCTTGCAGTCGACCGGATTGCAAGGCCTTTAGGGCGCCAGGCACATAAGTCAATTGGATACGCGGCGAAAGATTTCTGCGTGCGGCTGCTAGCTCCAATTGTGTACGCAGCGAACGAACGGTGGGAAGAAAAGTGGCAAGCCCGGCGATACGTGTTCCAGATGAAAGTGTATCGTCAATCATTGCCTCATCGGGTTTGAGTACCGGAATATCCAGATCTTGCCTCGCAGCGTCAATCGCTGCCCCGAAACCCGAACAACTAAACAAAATTCCTTGGGCACCGCAGTTGACGGCATAGCCGACCAGGTCCGCGATGCGACTGAAGATATTCTCATTGAGATCACCGCTTGCCGCCAGGTCAGCACTCAAGGAATCATCAGTAAGATTGGTAGTTATGGCTTCCGGCCACAGTCGTTGGAAGGCTTCCGCTATCGGTTGATGCGACAGGATAGTGGCGTGGATTACGGCAATGCGCGTCATTGGCGAAGCCCCAAGGTGGGTTGAAGACAGCCTATTCCTGAGCCTGTTGTTGTCTCGCTACCTTCGACCGATTACGATTATGCGTGTTCGTCGCGACGATATCCAAGCTACGACATGTCCAATAAAGTTCGAAAGTCTGAGACGGAATGGTGCCACCAGCTAACGCCCGAGCAATTGCGCGTGAGCCGGGAACGTGGCACCGAGAAACGATTCTCGGGCGAGTATAACAACTGTGAGACAGCAGGTACGTACGATTGTATCTGCCGTGGGCAATCACTATTCAGCTCCGACACCAAGTTTGACGCCGGCACCGGCCGGCCCGGTTTCTGGGCGGCTATCTCGACCGACGCCGTGATCACCAGACCGGATGACAGATGCGGCACTGACCTGACGGAAGTGTTGTGCGAACGCCGCGCTGCACACCTCGGTCATGTTTTTTTAGATGGTCCGAAACCTAGCGGGCAACGGTATTGTATCAATTCAGTGGCGCTAAAACTAAGGCGAAGCTAACAACATGACCAGATTGCCGTCAAAATATTTTGACGAACAACAATATGCTAAATCCGGTATCGCCAGTTACGAGCTGGTGTATGGGCGAAACTTTATCAGCCCAGGCGGTAAAGAAACCTCGGCTGAGTTTCTCAAGGTGCTTGGACTGCAGTCTGACATGAAGGTCTTGGATATCGGCTGCGGTATTGGTGGTTGTGCGTTTCAGATCGCTGCCGACTATGGGGCAAACGTGGACGGCGTTGATATCTCTCACAACATGATCGAGATTGGTAGCAAACGATGTGACGAACAGGGTCTTGAGGACAAAGTAAAACTTTATCAGGGAGACTGTTTGGAAATCGAATATGACACACTCTACGATGTCGCCCATAGCCGCGACGTCTTCCTTCACATTCACGACAAGTCCAGGTTGTTCTCGGTAATCAGGAATGTCCTTATACCGGGTGGCCTGTTGGCATTTACCGATTACTGTCGTGGTGAGGGTGCACGAAGCGCTGAGTTTAATACCTACGTCCGTCAACGTGCGTATTGCTTACACACCGTCGATGAATATCGAGATTTTCTACAGCGAGCCGGATTTGTAGACATTAAGACAGAGGACAAGACCAGCGACTTTCTCCAAATCCACAAACGAGAGCTCGATCGCTTGGTCGCTCGCAACCTTAACGCTGAGGGGCTCGATGATCTGATACGCGGGTGGCGCGCCAAGATTGTGCGCATAAAAGACGGCGAGCAACGCTGGGGTTGGTTTTTGGCACGAAACCCTGGCTGAAACGGTGCCCGTCAATGACCGCCGCCCTACGCTCCTCCCCCGGGGCTGATCCCACCACGTCCACCGATAATCTTTGCGGCTATCATCTTAATAGAACTTCACAAATCAGATTGGAACGTATAGCATCTAGTTTGGGTGCGTTGTTTCTGAGGTTACGGAAAGCAATTCGACAATCCTAAACTAGTTTTTGACAATATTTACTCCGCAAAAAGACTGGCTTTAGGATATTTAGGGAGTTTTTATAAAGGTGGGTTAATCGCCTAACTGATTTATAACGGCAATTAACTTTATATGGTTTAATCACTGAAAGAGGGAAAGTCATGTTCAACAAAGCCTCAGTTTTTACAACGTGCATAATGTGCGTCTTACTATCCGCGTGCGTCTCCAAAGGTAAGTATTCGGAACTCGAAACCAACCAAGACCAAACGCAGACCAAGTTGACAAGAATAAGCGGAGACCTCGCAGAACTTCGAGCGAGCAACACAGAATTGCGAGATAAAAACGAGCAGCTTCAAAACGAAAACAAACAGCTCTCAGGTATGATAGAGGGTCTGAAACGTGATCTACAACAAGAACGATCAGTTGTCGAAGAAAAGGAAGATACCATTTCACAATTAGACATGACCCGCAGAGAGATAGAAGCTAGCCTGAAACAGCAGATCGCACAAAAAGATATCAAGATCGAAGAGATAGAAGGTAAACTAAAGGTAACGTTTGTCGATAAAATTCTTTTTGATTCCGGAAGCACGAAGATTAAAGACAAAGGCAAGGAGGTACTTTTGACCTTAGCTGAGTCTTTCGCAAGCGCTACGGATCGGAAGGTAGTAGTAGAAGGACATACTGATGATGTACCGCTCGGAGAGGTATTGCGGACGAAGTTTCCAAGCAACTGGGAGCTGTCAACCGCCAGATCGGCGAGCGTGGTTCGGTTTTTGCAGGAACAAGCGAATATCGAGCCGGAGAGGTTGACCGCTACCGGCTACAGTTTTTACCAACCGATAGCCTCAAACGAATCAGAGGAAACACGAAAACAAAATAGACGGATCGAAATTATTCTTGTTCCGCGCCAATAAACGAAATCGTAAATAGAAAATCTATTTAAGGACGGACTCGGCTTGATACTATCCTGACTTATAGAAATAATGGAAGCCTAATTTCATCTTGGCAGTTTAAGGCAGCGCAATCGGCTTTTGTGAAGCTAGTGCGCTGCCTTTATTATGTCCACATGTTGTGGAAACAAGCGTGAAATTTAAGTTTCTGGGGACAGTTGGTTCAGGATGATTGAAATGGTACGGCAAGTCTATTGCCCGCGTGCTTCTCACTTCTGTTGTCGGCAACAAACTCAATATTGGCGCATCCAACCCAATGATGGGAGTTGATGCGCCGCTGTTAATTGTTGCCTCGGCCGTACTAGCGCTGGGCGGTGTGGTCAAGGGCACAATCGGCGTTGGCCTGCCAGTCGTAGTCATCGCCGTGTTGTCCAATTTTCTACCGGTGCCACTGGTACTGGCCCTGGTGACAGTGCCGATTTTGCTGACCAATCTCTGGCAGGTGATCGAAGCCGGGGCGCCGATGGTACCCCTCAGGCGCTTCTGGCCGATGATTGTTTGTCTGATCGTGTTCATTTGGATAGGCGCACGGTTTGTGATCGACCTAGATCCGCGTGTGCTTTATGCCCTAGTCGGCAGCGCCGTCACGTTGTTCGTGGTGACAAGCTATTTCAAGCTACATGGAACCGTATCGCCATCGGCAGAAAGGTGGGCCGGACCAGTGGCGGGTATGCTTGGCGGTTTGCTCGGCGGCATTTCTACCATCTGGGGGCCGCCGATGATGATGTATTTTGTTATGTTGCGGCTACCCAAGGAGGTCTACATCCAGGCAGTTGGCCTGGTGTGGTTTATCGCGTCGATTCCGCTTGTGGCCGCCTATGTCAGATACGGGATACTGACGACCCACACCGCATCGTTATCGGCGATCGCTTGCATTCCCGGTGCGGCTGGATTTTTTGTGGGGCAACGACTGCGCAAACGCATCAATCAGGAAGTGTTTCGTACCCTGTTACTATGGTTCCTTTTGCTAGTCGGCCTTAATCTGATCCGACGGGCGATTTTCTAACCGTCAACCAGCAAGCGCAAATACGCGTGCAGCAATATCACCACCCGAGCAGAGGTGTCCTTAGGCCTTCATCATTCTGGATTCGGAAATCGCTTGCACCGCCTTATTATGCATAGGGCTGGCGCTTAACCCATGCTTTGGCCGCGTGACCCCTTGACCTGCCTTGCGGTCCAGTTTGACAAGCAAAGTTGGCAAGAACAAGAAGTCCATCGCCAACGCCAATGTTATGGTTATGGCCGACATCAGACCCATCTCGGCCGTCATTTTGAAACCTGAAAAAGTAAGTACCAGGAATCCAGCGACTAGTACCACGGTGGTGACCCACATAGCGGTGCCCACCGTATTGAAGGAATAGCGGACGGCGCTGGCTGGGATCATCGCTTGCTCTCGCCGTGCGCGTAGATAATGGCTCAGGAAATGTACGGTGTCATCGACGACGATACCAAGGGTCAACGACACAATCACCGACAGGCCTAGCCCTACCTGGCCCACCAGCAGACCCCATACCCCAAAGGCCATGCACGCTGGCGCCAGGTTTGGCATCAAACTCACAAGGCCAAGCCGCACACTGCGCAACGCGAATATTAGGATAAGCGAAATCAATACAAGTGCCCCAAAAGATGCGCCCAACATGTGGTTAATGTTGCGTCGCGATAGATGTGCCCAAATAATCGACAGACCCGAGCCGTGAGTGAACATGGATTCAGGGGCGTTAGCCCTCAGCCACGTGCGTGCGTTTTCATCTATTTCGCGCAGCTCCCTTGTCGTCGTACCCCTTAGGGTGACTATCATACGGGTCGCTGATTTATCGACATTGATTTGGTTATTGAGGTCGAGCCCAAACGGGAGTGACAACTCGTAAAGCAGCAGGTACTGCGCCGCCAAGTCGCGCTGTTCGGGGATGCGGTAATAGGATTCGTCGTCACCATGCATGTTTTTATTCAGTCGCTTCATGATATCGGTAAACGTGTACACGTGGACCACCTCAGGCCGTTGTCGATACCAGCTCGAGAACTCCTCAATCTTCGCCAAATACTCAGGATTGTTAATGCCACCTGATTCTCCCGATTCCAGCGAATATTCAATGATGTCAAAACCAGTAAGGTTTTCCGACATGAAATCCGTAGCCCTTCGTAAGTCATAACGTTCGTCAAAATATTTGACCCAGTCGTCCCCGAGTTCGATACGCAGAGTTCCTGCCGCCATTATGGTGATTAAGATCAGCGAGCCCCAGAATACGACTGTTTGCCGGCTGGTCACGAAATGCGCCAGCGAGTCGCAGATTGAGAAATGTGCTCTAGCCGGTTTTGGTCTTACCCGCATCGGCAGAACGGCTAGCAAGGCGGGTAAAAACAAAACCGAGTACACAAATGCCGCTATCACACCGATCGCGACAATGTTACCCAAATCGCGGAAAGGCGGGGCGTCGGAAAAGTTCATGGTCAGAAAGCCGATCGCGGTGGTGGTGCTTGTCAGAAACACCGCCTGCAGGTTCACCCGCAATGACTCTGCAATGGCCCCATGTTTCGACTTGCCCAGACGCATCTGCTGGAGCACCGTGACCAGGATGTGTACGCTGTCCGCCACCGCCAGAGTAAGGATGATCGTCGGGGCGCTCGCCGATGCAGGGGTTAACGGCATGCCAAGCCAGCCCGCCAGTCCCATGCCGGTGCCCATGGAAACCAGAACGATGCTGAGGGTAGCAACCGTTCCAGTGAATGAGCGCAGTGATAGCCCCGTTATGACGATCAAAACAAGAAACATGATCGGCGTTAGGACCACCATGTCGTCGCGGCTGACTTCGGCAAAGCCGTTGTCAAACATGACCGCGCCGGTAAGGTACAGGTCTATGTCGGGCTGGGTTTCCCGGAAATCATCGGCCAGCTTGCGCGCGAACGCCACCACCGCCGGCACTTCCTCGACCGACTTACCGGGCATCAGGACCGTGACATTGACGCCGGTCACATGACCGGAGGAGGAGAGTCGGCGATTGACGAGCAAGGGCTCGTTAAGTGCGATTTGCCTTATGCGTTCAAGATCTGCGCTCGTAAGATTTTCCGCATTCCGAACCAAGTCCTCGACGATAAGGTCATCACCTTGCGCCCGGGTGTGCTGAAAGTTGGTAATGGAATCCACGCGACTGGAATACGGTATCTGCCATGAAGCCTCGGTCAAAGCTTCTACCGCTATGAGCGTTTCACGCGTGAAAACATTGCTATCTTTCGGGGCAATGACAAAAAGAATGTTGTCGATTTTGTTATAAGTATTCTCCAGCGCTTGTAGCGCCTGTAATTGAGGGTTTTTCTCACTAAAAAAAATACGTAAATCGTTATTGAAAGTCAGCAAGCGCATGCCGCCTGCGGCCGACGCCACGGTTAGAATGGTGGCAACAATGATCCACCAGCGGTACTTGACCACGTAGGTTCCAAGGTTCGCCTCGAACTTATTCATACACTGCGGCTATTGCGTGGCGTGGCTCGCGCATTTGCGGCGCTGGTCGCCTTAGCCAGATCCCGGTAGGCAGGTAAAAAAGTATAGCGCCACCGAACCGACGTTAGGGAGAAAGTTTGGCTTGCGCTGCCTGCATCATGGCGTCGATTGGACACAGACCGGCGATGGTTACGTAAAGACCCATGACTGGCAAAAGCGCTGCGATAATAAATGTCCAGATTGCCAACACTTTTCCAAACGTACGGATACCACCTTCTGCTTTGGTGGAAGCAAAAAGCACAAAATAGCCTATTACTACCCAAACCGTCGCTGGTATAAAACTAAAAAGGAAGCACATTGGTATCACCTTTGATTATTCTAAGGATCGAGTGTCTCAGCCAGGCTCCGCGCCATCACGCAGCGTGAAGACCTCCTGCGGCGTACTCACCCCGCGCAGCCGGTGACGGCCGAGGGACACCAATTCCCCGGGGATGCAGTGCTCGAATTCGGCCGAGATCAGCACCGACCTATTCAGCCACTTGCACAGGCCTTGCAGCCGCGCGGCCTCGTTGGCAGCGGCACCAATGACGGTAAACTCAAGGCGCCCGGGCACGCCAATGTTGCCGTACATGACATCCCCCATGTGAAGGCCGAGGCCGAAGCCAAGCGGCGGTTCGCCGTTTTGCCCACGCCTGCGGTTGAGCGCCTGCATCCTGGCCTGTGCGTCCACCGCCGCTGCCAGTGCGGCATGGCAGGCGGCTTCGTTGTCGCAACACCCCCGCCCCGCCGCGGTGGAGACGGCGCCGGTCGGGAAGATCGCAAGCGCCGCATCGCCGATGAAGCGCAGCACTTCACCGCCGTGATCCAGCACCGCCCCGGCCGTGCAGTCGAAGAAATCATTCAGGATAGCGAGAAAGGCCTGGCGCGACATGGTCTCCGCCATGCGCGTCGAGTCGCGTAGGTCACAGAACCAGATGGCGGCATGAATATCCTCGCCGTCGCCGCGCTCGATCAGCCCGTTAAGGACGCGCTCACCCGTATGCCTGCCAAGATAGGTATCTAATAGGGTCTTGGCGGTGTGGCGTAAGGTATGCACCTCTAACAGACGCGCCAGCAGCGGCAACATTTCATACAGCTCGCGTAGCTCCGACGTCATGAATCCGCCAGGCCGGTGCGACGCAAACGCGATGGCGTTGGTTTGCTCCCCAGAGAATGGCAGCGGCATGGCCACATAATCGGTAGCCCCCTGGGTGCGAAGTTTCTGGAAAATCGGGAACTCTAGCTTGATGCCGGGAACGTCCAGGCGCTGGCGGATGCTCGCCAGGGTGCCGTCGAGAATCGCGGCCATGGGGCTGTCCGGATAGTGCAACGTGTGGAGATCGTCGTGCAGCGGCGCGAACTCCTCGCTAATACCAGAATCACGGCGCCACACATACCTGACCCCGATCACTTGCGGATGCAACGTGCGAATCAGGCATACCAAGCGCCACAGCGGAAGCCCCGCCTCCACTAACCGTGTGGCCAGCCGCGCCACAAGCTCCGTGGCGCTGCTGACGTTGGACCCCTCGGCCAGCAGCCACGCCACCAAGGGGTTGGCACACCAGGACGTGTCGACGTCACGCCCCGAAGGTGATGTCGGTCGGGCTGTCATCGCCATGGCCGGTCTTGCTACTTGCTTCTTATCTTTGACAGTTTTCGAGCCACTTAGCTACGAGACGTGGCATCCGCACTTTTCCATCAGTTGCTTCATGTTCTCGACGTCCGGCATTGCCTCCTGGCCGCAAAACTGTTTCATCATGGCCATTTCATCTTCGCTAAATTCCTTCTTGCCACAGCTCTGCATGAACTGTTTCATCTTCTCGAAATCCGGCATGCCTTCTTTACCGCAGCACTGCTTCATCATTTCGCTCATCATCATGGTTGGGCCTCCTATAGAGTTGCGACCGTGCCGTCAGGGGCACGGCCAGTTGCACAATGGGCAGACCCCCGTTCGGTGGCTACCCGACTTTACCGCCGACACATGACTCGCCGGTGGCCTAAGTGGCTTCTTCCTCGCCCTCGCCGGCCAGACGCTCCACGTGAGAAGCCGCCTTATGCTTGATAAAGGCGGCCAGTTTGACGACCTTTTCGATGTCACCGCGTGAAATATCCGTGCTCTCGGTCATGGCGAGCTGCCCTTCGAGGCTAGTAACGCAGTTCACGCTAAAGGCAGCGCCAATCGATACCAACCCGCGTATGCGGTCACTGGCCTTGGCGGGCACTGGCTCGTCGCCATCGCCAACACCGCCCAGCTGAGAGAGTGCGTAGGCCTGCATCACCTGGGTAGCGCGTTCGCGCACGGTCACCGCATAGGCCACCGTATGTTCGATCTCGCTATCGGACGCCCCGGCCTTGCGTGCCGCCTTGAGGTGATAATCCGTGCACGGCTTGCACCCCGCCGCCACCGAAATGCCAACCGCCACCAGCTCGTTTTCCTTGACGGTGATTGCCATAACAGTTTACGTACCACAATGTCGGGGTGGGGGTATTGATCTAAATCATCAATTCAACAAATTTTAGCGAGCGCACCCGAGGCTGAGCCTTTGGTTGCATCTACGGTTTTGTTACCTGTATGGTTGGCCGTAGATTTACGCCGTTTGTGTCTAAACCTGGAGGGAAAAGCATATGTCATCACAAGTATTCGAAACGGGTCGTAAGATCCGCACCGAAGTACTCGGCGAGGAACGAGTCAGCAAGGCCTTGGATCAGGCCGATGACTTCAATCGCGACTTCCAACATTTCGTGACCGAATACTGTTGGGGCGCAGGCTGGGGTCGTAGCGCGCTCGATCGCAAGCAACGCAGTCTTCTAAATCTGGGTATGTTGGCAGCGTTGAATCGTGGCCCAGAATTTGAACTGCACTTCCGAGGTGCCTTGAAGAACGGACTAACGCTGGACGAGCTGCAGGATGCGCTGATCCAGATCGCTATTTACTGCGGAATACCGGCCGGGGTTGAGGCCTTCAAGATCGCAAACAAGATTCGAGCGGAGTTGTAGGATTTGAAAGTATCGCTGACGCACTGATCCAAGGGCAGTGAGGCGGTGCGCTATTCGGCCGATATCGGATCGACTGTCTTGCGAGCACTCAGTCGGTCGTAGTATTCGACCTCGCGTCTAAAAACGTCACGGTCGATGGGCGCTAGCGAATCGCCGACCAGGTTGGCCACCGGATTCCCCATCAGGTTATCAGCGTTGGCCTTCTTCCACGGAACGATATATAGAACCTTCGGCAACTCGCGGTTACCAACCACGGTAGTCCCCTGCAGTTCTATTTGGTCCTGTGCCTGCGACGTTGGCACAAATATACACGCGAGTATCAATAAAGCAAAATTAAAGTACGTTCTCATAATCAGGTCGCGGATATAAGTTTCTATTCGATAACGTCACTCAACAACTCACTCTTTTCAACTTTGGCGTAGCGGACGGGACGAAGTCGGCTCAACTGTTCGAAACTCTTTTTTATCCATTTGTCATAAACATCGTCGGCAACGCGCTCGATGTTGGTCTCATGAATCTCAATCGCTTTTTCCTCAAACGGGTACGCCTGCTCCTCCAGCAATACGTCATACTGCTCCAACTCCTCCGCCGACAATCCTTTTGGGCGTTCGGAAGCCAACAGATCACGACCTAGGTCGTGGTAGATCTCGGCGATGCGAAACGTGGCGGCAGTGGCAAATTCGGCCACCGCATAGTCGACGACGCGACCATACTCTTTTAGTGCAATTTTCATCTTTTGCTTTTTGGTCTTGAGACTCTGCTTGAGGGGGATCACCAAGCGAACGCTACGAAATCGCTCGTAACCACGCTCCGCCAGCAGAAACGCTGCATTGGCGGCCAAGTATTGCGTGCGATTCGTTTGTGACCGCTTGTTCTTATCGGCGCTGTCGACGATCTGTTGCAACCAACGATAATACTCAGGGCGCTGCCCGCTTGTCTTATATATCTGTGCCAGCTGGTGGCGCGCCTCCATCGTGCGCTCGAAGTTCTTGGGGAATAGTCGTATATAGCGCTTATACACATTAGCCGCGAGGTCCTTGCGCGCCCCTTTTTCGTACAACTCGGCCGCCTGCCACAGTGCGCTCTGGCGTTGCTGTTGGTCTTCACGCCGGTCGGCAATTTCCTCAAACGCGGCGGCTGCCAGCGACCATTGTTCATCCCCCAAATAGGCGGCCGCCAATTTTTCAGGAACCGCTGCTTGTAACGAATGACCTGGGAAGCGCTTACGGAACGCCTGCAATACGCGCGCGGCATCATTCCACTGCTTTAGCGAAAGCAAGCCCGCTGCCGCATCATACTCAGCCACTGGTACGACCGACGAAGTCGGTGCCACTTGCTTGACGCGAAGGAAGTGGTTTACGGCCATACGCATATCACCCGTGGCGCGGCGTTGCTCGCCTTGCTTATAAACGGATGATGCCAAGCGCTCTACCAGTTCACCCCGAGTCGGTGCACCGGCCGGCGTCAAACGCAGTACAGCCTGATATGACTTCTCGGCCGACGCAAACGCCTTTTTCTCAAACTCGACATGAGCAATAACCGTCCAAGCGGTTCGGCGTATTTCGGCCCGCGGTAATGGTTTCAGCCTAACTACTCGCCTCGCAGCCGCCGCTGCTTGGTCAAGATCGTTTAGTGCAAACAGGTCTTCTGCTGCTTTTGTCAAGACTGCCGCCGCACGTTCGTCGGTGGGAAAGCTGTCGCCGAATCGCAATGCGCTTTTAATCGCAGCCCGATGATACTTCGATTTATTGTTTCCGCGTAACTGCTGTTCGTGCTTTCTGTGCGCCAACAATGCCGCGTACCCAGCCTCAACGCTGTCGGCGTGGGGCGGGTATTTGTAGGCCGTCTTTTCATACTGAACCGCGGCATCACCGTGGCGGCCCCCAGCGAACAGAGTTTCGGCTAGCAAGAAGTTCATTTTTGGGGCCAACGTATCCTTAGAGAATGAGCGCACGTATTCGGCGTACCAGTGCGCCGCCCGATCGAAATCAGTGGCCTTTTCGCTGTTCTGCGCTTGGGCGTGAAAGTGGCGAGCCAAATCCTCGATATGCCTTTTCAAATGTGGTGCAAGCGATATACGGGTTTTCTCCTTATGCGACGCCCAAAACTTGCTATCGACGCCATAACTGACAACGAACGTCTCTTTGGCCTTGAGCAATAGCGTCGGAAAGCCACCCTGTTCATACGCCTCAACCACCTTGAGCTGAAACAGTGGAGCACGGTGATCAAGCGCGTAGCGGTTTATGAACTCTGCGAACGCACCGGCAGCATCCACGTATCGTTCTTGGCTAAGGTAGAGCTGACCTAGTTGCTGGTAAACACTCGCTTCATAAGGGCGTGAACCGGCTCGCTTGAAATATTTGGTAATCGCCTTCTCACCGCCGAGATAGGAGAAGCCCAGAGTGACAACTCTGAACGTGTCTTCGATAAGTTCTTGATCGCTTCGCTTGCGAGACGCTTGCGAAGCTTTGTCAGCAAACTTACGGTCGAGCAGAGTCATAAATGAGTTCAGCGCTGGTTTGTAACGCGACAATTTAAATAGTGACCAACCCTGTTTGTACAGTGCCCTTTCGTAAAACAGGGAAGTATCGCTGAATTTTAGAACCGCGCCGTATGCGTGCTCCGCCTCTTGATACTGCTTTGTGACAAACAGCAGTTCGCCACGCCGAAACTGTACTTCGACAATAAATTTTGCATTTGGATAGGACTTGGCCAGACGGCCTAGGGTCTGAAGTGCCTGCGGATAATCGCCACTTTGCTCATAGGCACGGGCAAGCTGATACAAAACTTGGTCATTGCCCGCGTAATTCGGATGAGATTCCAGTAATTCCTTATATACCCGAATAGCCTTACCATAATCCGCCGGCTTCAGTTTAGGCTCAGTCGCCTGCTCGTTTTCGAGTTCGCTTACCTTTTCCAGATACTTTGCCTCAGATTCCTCCAACTCTAAATCCGCCAGCCGGCGCATCGCCTCCGCCCTAAGTGGGGCATTCTCTTCCTTGCTCAGAAACTCACGATAACTTTCAATCGCCTTATTTCGCCCACCCTTGTCAAGCGCTTCTTGTTGTATCTCGATATTGGTGTCTTCGATACTCTTGACCCGATCGCCATCGGCAGCACATCCGGCCAAAGCTACGAAAAATGTCAAGACAACACTGCGAAGCAGGATCATTGCGTCTCCCTGAGACCGGCCGATCGGTCGTAGACCTGAGCGATGCCGAAGCGCGCCTGGGTAAGATACAACCGAAGTTGTTTTCGCTGGCGATCAAGCTCGGTGGCTGCCAACTCTTGCAGGTACAAGGCATGAGCATGCGCGATACGGTCGACTTCTGCTTGTAGTTGCGCGATCCGTTGGCCGAAGGTAGCAGAATATGCCTCGAAACGTCCTTGCCTTTCTGCGACTGTCTGTTCTTCCTCAATCACGGGTTCGGTCGTTAACGCACCCTCAGCGGCTCGCCACGCCAACTGGTCACGGGCCTCTCTACTTAGCCACAGACTAGGTTGGAAGTTCGCGCTGAGCTGCCAATGCTGGGGGGCATTTGGCCGTCCGCACCCGTGGGCCGGATCGACCGCCTGCAAAGAATCGCCGGCAGCTGTCATGGCTTGTTTGGCCTTCGCCAATTGTGCGGGCAGATCGTGCTGTTTTTCCCGCGCTAGCGTCGCAGACCAGCATTTCAAGTTCTGAGATATCGACCGCATCGCACGATAGTTTCTTAGCGTCTCTTGAAAATCGTGGGTGGCAAACAAAGATACGAGGTAATGGCTTTCAGGAAGGTCGGGTAATTTCGTATGTATTTCGGGGCCATGGTCTGGGTTATCCGCAACAATACTTGTTAACAACTCTCCGGCCCTTAGTAGATCCACGGTCTGCCCGAGTCGGTCGATTTCTACGCTATAGACGCTAATAGCACTCTCGTAGTGCTGTAGTGCCTGCTTGTAGGCACCGAGTTCACTAAGCGCGTAGGGCACAGCCAATAATGATTCTTGTACCGCCACATCGACATCTGTCCGCTTATGGAGTTCTAACCAAGGCCCAAGCGATTGTTTATGTTTACCCTTCGCCGACAGCGCCCAGCCTATTCCTAGTAATGCCCTAGTAGATAGTGGCCCGCTAAGACTCACCTCTCGGAAATAGGACCTTGCTCGCTGGGGTTTGGGCACACCTAAGAACGCGAAGCCGAGTGCAAGATTGGCTTTGTCCCTTAGCAATTGCATCTCACTTTTCTTACTACGTAACTTCGCGACCTTCTCCAGTAAGGCCACGCCCTCCTTTAGTCGGCCGGTCTGTATCAGGCCGACACCCATGTTGTAGCGTGCATAGGATGCCCATTCTGATTTATTAATAAACTGACTCAGTACCGCCACCCCCTCGCCGTAGCGATTACGCTTCATAAGCACTAACGCCAACAACAGTCGCCGCTCGTCTTGCAACTCGATGGGCAGCGACTCTCGGCTACGCAACAATGCGTCTTGTGCACGTTTTAAATAACCACGTTGATACCAATCCTTAGCTATATAAAAGTTGGCCCGAGCCTCGACGTCTGACGGTATACCCTGGGCACTTACGCTCGAAAATATCCGGCCGGCTTGGCGATGAAGCCCGTAAGACAAATACAGATCGGCTAACAGCCAACGCGCCTCTTTCTCATGATATTGCAGTTTCGGTTTCGTTTGCGCCGCTATCAGGCCTGTAGTGGCGGAAAAATATCGTTTGCGGTGAAAATCGAACAACGCTTCACCAAACTCAAGATCCTTTATGCCACTCAATTCACGATAATTCACACCCCCCGGCAACCTGAGATCAGGCTGGTGTTTACCAATCGGCTTGACGAGCTTCAGTTGGAGAAACTTGGGTCCAGCCTTTTTGTAAAATACCAGTGAGGTGCTTTGTCGATATTCTCGACCGTTGGAAGTCTTACCCGTTACGACCGCGTTTAGCTCATGCTCACCCTCAGTCAAATTTCCGGTATACAGTCTTTGTATCCCCCCGTGAAACAGTGCGTCTAGATCGAGCTCAGTGTAGCGCTGATAGGTCACCACCCGCTTATCGATATGTAACTGGACATCATGCAGCCGCAGCCGTTCACCCGTATGTATCGATAGAGATATAGTGAGGCGTGTCTTGGCCGGATACGAAAGCTCGTCGGCGAGCGTAAAGAGATCCGCGTTTAGTTTCAAAAATACCTGTTTGAGTATCCGCGCTCTTTTATCAAGATCGCGAAAACCCACCTGCGCTTGCGCATCCACGCGACCGCCAGCCGTAACCAACAACATGGTTAACCAAACCACCAATAGACGCTTGCTTGACACTACCTTTTCCTTACAACCTGATACCTACTAGGGGGTGCGTAACGCATGCCGACGGCGCCGGCCGGCCGCCAATGTCACCCAGGGGCGTGGGCGTTTAAGGCCAAGGCGGGCTAGACAGGGGCCTTCTCGGCCCGCACCTATTAAGTCTAGTAGCTCCGAGACCTTGGGGAAGCGGGCTTGATCTAGCGGCGTAATGTACTGACTAGGTTGAGAATTGTGCCGAAACCGCCCGGTGGGCGAGTGCCTGACTACAAGTCGATCTCAAGCCACAGCGGTTGATGGTCGGAACCGACCGCGTGTTGGTCAACATGGGCGCGGCGCACGCGGTCGGCCAGCGTCGTGGTCACGAACGCATAGTCGATACGCGCGCCCCCGTCGGACGGATCGGTAATACCATCGTCGGCATCGTCGCCGGCAATGCGCCAGGCATCGACAAAACCACCCAGTGGGTTGTCATCGGCGGGCGCGGCCACAATCATGGCGTATTCGCGCGAATCAGGCTCGGCGTTGAAGTCACCCAATAAGATCGCATCCGCCGTCGCGGGCGGGACAAGTGCTTGGCTCGCCCAGTCAGACAAGTCTCGCCCACCCGACAACACGCCGCCTTCCGTGCCCGCTTGGTGATGCACTTGCAATAGCCGGGCCACCTGGTGTTCACGCTCGGTTCCCGACTGGTGGCCAAGGTGCACAGAGTAAATGCGTACAGGACCACATGAGCAATCGACCACGCCTTCAATCGCCGAGCGTTGGATGCTCAATTGCTCGCCTAAATCTAGCTTCGGTAGCGGATGATTACGAGACGATAGAATTGGTGTACGCGACATAAGTAGATTTCCGAACTGCCAGCGGCGATTCTGCACATGTCCCGCTTCATCGATAGTACTGGCATCGAGGTCGAGCCCGGGCCCATACACGCAGTGATATGTCGGAAACAGATTGACCAGTTCAGCTACTTGGTCGACCGCACCTGAGCGCTCACCGAATCGCTCTACTTCCTGCATCGCGATGATATCGGCGCCGCGCGTCTCACTAGCGATACGTTCAATATCAAAGCATTCGTCCTTGCCGCGCCCGAATTGAATATTATAGGTAACTACTCGCATGATCAGATCGTGTCTTGTATGGCGCATTCTCACCACCTAGGTGCGTTGGGTCAACGGAAACCTTGCCGTGGTGACCACAATTTGCATATGCCCGAGGTGGCTGTGCATACTAGTGAACATTCCGTCAACACCATGAGTACCGATAGCGAATTCCGAGTTGCCGTAATGCCGGGCGATGGCATAGGCCCCGAAGTGTGTGACGTCTGCCTTAAGGTGCTGCACGCATTGGTAACGCGGGTTGCCGGCCTCCAGTTGATGACTGAAGTATTGGCAGGTGGTGCCGCGCATTACCGCGACACCGGTGTGGCATTGCCAGATGAGAGCACGAAGGCAGCTGAAGATTCGGATGCCATCTTGTTCGGTGCTATGGGTTTACCCGATGTGCGCATGCCCGATGGCACCGAGATAAACCCTCAAGTCACACTTAGAATCGGGCTCGAATTGTATGCGGGTGTACGACCGATCAAGGCAATGCCGGGTATGCCACTTCCACTTGCCGATCCGCGAGCCCGCGATATCGACCTCGTCATTATCCGTGAACAGACCGAAGGTCTATTCGCCGATTTTCAAGACAAGGGAACACGCGATGGCGACACCGCGGTTGACCGCTGTGTTGTGACACGCGCCGGCACGAGTCGAGTAGTAGATTTCGCGTTCCGGCTTGCTGACTTTCGTCGCAGCAAAGGCCGGCCTGGCCATGTCACCTGTGTCGACAAGGCAAACGTGCTGACTTCGATGGCATTCTTTCGTGAAATCTTCGACGAGCGCCGAGGAAACTTCCCGACCGTCGATGCCGGACACGCCTACATCGACGCGACCGCCCTTAACCTTGTGCGCCAACCGCGGACGTTTGACGTGCTGGTCACCGAAAACCTGCTCGGCGATATTCTGTCGGATCTCGCAGCCGGCCTCATCGGCGGTATGGGTGTCGCGCCCTCGGCTGATATTGGTGATAGACATGCTATGTTCCCACCCTGTCACGGCAGTGCTCCAGACATCGCCGGTATTGATAAGGCCAATCCCATCGCCCTGCTTTTGTCGGCGGCAATGATGTTAGACTGGCTCGGTGAACGCCATCATGTCAGTGCCTGCCTCACCGCCGCTACACGGTTGCGACAAGCGATTGAACGGGGCTTTGCCAACGGGTTAATCCGCCCCTACGATTTTGGCGGAACACATGGTACCCGGAAGATTGCGCAAACCGTTATCGATAACATCAATACAAGATAGGCCGTAGATTAAGCTCAAGCCCTTATATTCTTAGCGAAACAGCACAAAAGAGAACCGATAGATGACGACTTACAACATCGCAGTGATTCCCGGGGATGGCGTTGGCAAAGAGGTCGTGCCCGAAGGCATCCGCGTATTGGAGGCAGCGGGGAGCCGGTTCGATATCGACTTCAAGTGGGATCACTTCCCCTGGAACTGTGAGACCTACAACGACACCGGGCTAATGGCGCCGGCCGATGGTATTGCACGACTACAAAACTACGACGCGATATTCCTGGGTGCCGTAGGGTTTCCCGGTGTGCCCGATCATGTATCGCTGTGGGGACTTTTGATCCCGATCCGGCGACAGATGCAGCAGTATGTCAATCTACGCCCAGTACGATTGCTCAAGGCAGTAACATCGCCCCTGCGAGATCGCGGGCCCGACGACATCGATTTTTTTGTCGTACGAGAAAACAATGAAGGCGAGTACTCGGAAATCGGTGGGCGTCTGTACCGAGATACAGAAGCGGAGGCGGTACTACAAGAAAGCGTTTTTACACGTAAGGGCGTTGACCGCATTCTGCGCTATGCGTTCGAGTTGGCAAGTAAACGTGATGACAAACACCTGACCTCGGCAACCAAATCCAATGGCATTATTCACACCATGCCATACTGGGACGAGCGCTTCGCAGCGATGTCTAAAGAGTATCCAGGCATTCGTACTGACCAATACCATATCGATATCTTGACGGCACATTTTGTGTTGCACCCCGACTGGTTTGACGTGGTGGTGGGTAGCAATCTGTTAGGCGACATCCTGTCCGATCTTGGTCCCGCCGTGGCCGGCACCATCGGTATCGCGCCATCGGCCAATATCAACCCAGAGCGCGAGTTTCCCAGTATGTTTGAGCCCGTGCATGGATCCGCGCCAGATATTGCCGGTAAAGGCATTGCCAATCCTATCGGTCAAATCTGGTCCGGGGCAATGATGCTGGAGCATCTTGGTCACCCGCAAGCAGCGCAAGCCATCGAGGCCGCCATCGAAACTGCACTGGAAGATTCCCGGCTGCATACCCCGGATATGGGCGGCTCAGCCAGCACCGCGGAACTGGGTAAGGCGATCGCAGACGCGCTCTAATTGGATCATCGCATCGACAAATGCGGTGGCGGCGACGGACGCGCTACCGCAGTTATTGTTTCGCCTAGCCTGAATTCACATCAACACTAAGAAGACTCTATTTTGGATCTGCAGCTTACGCTTCTCGTGCTATTAGCGGCGTTTATGCACGCGGTTTGGAACACGTTCGTAAAGTCGAGTCGTGACCGGTTGACTGAACTCACGTTAATCAACGTGGTTTCAGGTCTAATCGCTGCTTGCGCCCTGCCCTGGGTAGGTGTGCCAGATCCTGCGAGTTGGGGATACATACTCGCATCTATTATTATCCATACCGCCTATTATATTTTTCTTGTTCTCGCTTATCGGGTTGGCGATCTCAGCCATGTCTACCCATTGGCGCGCGGTGTATCGCCGCTAATCGTCGCGCTGTTCTCCGGTATCGTCGCCGGTGAAGTATTGAATGGCCCACAGCTGGCGGCGGTTGTGCTAATTTCAGCCAGCATTGCCAGTCTTGCCCTTATCGGACGATGGCAGCAGCGTGAGCACCTGAAACCGGTGCTTCTCGCCCTGGGCACCGGTTGCACCATTGCCGGCTATACGTTGGTCGACGGCACCGGGGTACGGTTGTCGGGAAACGCGCTGGCATACATTGCGTGGCTATTTGCGCTTGATTACCTGCCGTTATTGACGATCACATTGGTATTACGACGCGGTGCCATTGGTCGAACGCTACGTGGCCAGTGGCGTACGGGTGTCTTGGGCGGGATGCTCGCGCTGAGCGCCTATGGCCTAGTGATTTGGGCGCTAAGCCTCGGGGCCATGGCGCCGATCGCGGCCCTGCGTGAAACCAGTGTCATTATCGCCGCCTTGATTGGTGCGCTATTCCTCGGTGAGCCTTTTGGGCGCCGACGTGTACTGGCTGCCGCCGGTGTTGCCATCGGCGTGATCATGTTAAGGGCCACTGCATCTTAGGCTTGTGGGATACAGTGCACATTCAACTTCAACAAGAAAATAGAACAATGCCAATATGACTTAACCTGCCGAGCAATTGCGCGCACTATGCGTGACATACCGATAACACAAGGAGGTCTCATGAACAATATCCTGCGATCTGTTCAGTGCTTCACGCTGGCAAGCGTACTTGCGTTGTTGATACCGGTTGGGGCTTACGCGGACAGTGACCGCCTTGCCATTGGCGGTCGCTTCAATGCGCTCGCGGCCGACGGCGAACCGGCGAACGACATGCTGGGTGTAGGCATCTATGGCTACTATCGGCTGAAAGAGAACTGGTTCGTAGGGGTGGCACTGGATGCCTCCGATTTTGATTTTGAACGACCGCATAAGGTCCTCAATATCATACCGGTTATGACGATAGACGCCGACGCCAGTAGCACCAGCGTCAGCGCCTGGATCGAACGCCGTTACGAGCGCCCGGGCAAGCGACTGGATTGGTTTTGGGGTGCCGGGCTCGGCTTTAGTTCCATAGACGTCGATGACGTCACCGGTCCCGTCGCAGGCGGCGGCACGTTCAATATAAAAACCGATGTCGACACGGAAACCGTGCTACTGGGGAGCATTGGCTACCGGTATCCGTTTGCCAACAATCAGTGGTCATGGCAGGGTGCGCTGCGTATCGAACAGCACCTCGCGGATTGGGAAGTTTTCGACCGCGTCTCCGGTCGAGTCGATAGTATCGACGACTATACGGTCAAGGGCATCCACTTCGGTATTGAGCGTTCTTTTTAGACATTCGACGAAGTCTGGCTCTGCGATGTGTCCGACTTGTACCAAATGCCAAATTTGCTTTCTCCGGTGAGGCGCGAAACCCTGATAAGTCGCTAGCAAAACCTGGCACCATGGCTGAAAGTGTTCTGTAGGTGGGGCTAGGCGGCAATTTTCGCGTGGTCTCAGAGAACCAACCGCTGTCGTCCCGTATACCTCCCCCCTCAATTGGCGGGCTGGCCTTCATTGTGGGCATCTACCCCTCAGGCGCGACGTTCCTAATCGCGGACGTTTGGGCGTTTCGGATCTGGATCCGTGAAGACGGCTTAGCGGAGTGGCTCACGTTTGCCGTCCTGATGGTAGCGTCCGGTTATGGCGCGCTCATGTAGACCAGTTGCAGGACTATTTCGCGTGAAAATCGAGATAAACCACTTGACCGTGAAGATCGCTTAACGTGGTAGTGCCCGTCGCGGTGGGTATCTCAAAAGGAGGTGCCTGTTCAGTTGCGCGTAACGGTTGGCCAACCATAACAAGCAGCGCCATAAGCATCGTCGCGTAACCGTAACGTACGACAGGTGTTGTCGCTCTAGCCCGTAGAAACATGGGAACCTCTTCAATCATTCGCCGTGTCATATCCGATATAAGTTTAGGTAGGGTTTCTTAAGGATTCCTTAAGAACCCTTAAGGTTCTCGGGAATACCGAGTCGGCGGTGTGGATTCGGGTCTAGCTAATGCCAGAACTTACCCGCTAGATCAATCGATGACCGCGAAGGGGAGGCAGAAGTCAGCTTCCGGTTTACGGAATCGCACTTGACCAGTATCGTAACGCCGAGATCGGTAACGCCCATTGCCGTTTGCGGCTGGGCACCAACAAAGACGCTGACGGTGCTACGGGCAAGATGGTGATGTCTTCCGTAAACTTGCACGCCGAAGATCCCCAGTAGCGTCCCGCTTGTTCTAGCTTGTGGGCTGCACCGGTAGCGGCGCTTGCCGCTACCGAGCGGCTAGCGTAGAGCTCCGAAGCACCCACAACAACGCTCTACTACGCGGTTCCGTGCTTCGTCTCTACCTCGATACCAATCTTCTTAAGGAAAGGCGTGGGCAGAACCCCGCCAGCACAGATGATTACCCCATCGTTAGGGATCTCTACCGAATTCCCTTCGTGTTCTATGAGTACCTTTTTCTCGGTGATGGTTTTCACGTTGGAACTAAGCATGACTCGTAGACGATTAGCCGCTTGTCGTTCTTCTACCTTTTGTCTATTCTTTAGCTTCGCGCGCGAGAATGAGTCGCTTCGATAAGACAGGGTTACCGTCGTACCGGGCTCATCGGCAATACTGTGGGCCGCCTCCAGGGCGGCATCCCCGCCGCCGACCACCAGCACATGTTGATTACGATATTGTGCGGGATCGATGAGGCGGTAGACGACCTTGGACAGCTCCTCACCCGGCACACCGAGCTTGCGCGGAGTACCGCGCCGGCCGATCGTCAGTAGAATGGCGCCGGTTTCATAGGTTTTGCGCGTAGTCTTGACGACAAAGCCGTTGCCGTTCTTGGTGACTTCTTCCACCCGTTCTTTATAATTGATCTTTACCCCGGTCTTTTTCTCCACCCCTTGCCAGAACCCCAAAAGCGCCTCCTTGGTAGTCTCGCGCGTTTTCACCTTACCGACCATCGGTAGCGTCACCGGCTGGGTCATGACGATCTTGCCGCGCGGGTAGTGCGACACTGTCCCGCCTAAGCTGTCCTGTTCCACTGTGACATAACGCAGCTTGTGTTGCATCGCCCCGAGGGAGGCGGAGAACCCAGCCGGGCCCGCACCGACAATCACGACGTCATGGCCAGACACCTTGCCTTTGTACTGCCTGACTGCCTCCATCGCCTGGCGCCCCTGCTCAATGGCGTTGCGGATCAACCCCATACCGCCGAGCTCACCGGCTATGAAGATACCGGGGACATTGGTCTCGAAAGACGGGCTGACGAAGGGAATATCGATCCCCCGTTTTTCCGTGCCAAACACCAGTGTGATGGCATCGTGCGGACAGGCCGTCTTGCAGGCGCCATGACCGATGCAGTGAGTAGGTTCAATGAGCTCGGCCTTACCATGGATCATCCCGAGGATATCGCCCTCCGGACAGGCGTCGACACACGAACCAGCCCCCAGGCAGCGGTTGGGATCGATCACGGGGTGTAGCGAGGGCGGCTCGGTGAGACCGGCTTCGGTTGCCTTCTGCAGGGTAGAAAGGCTTCGTTTGTGCTTTTTCTTCTGGCGTCGCAGATAAATGACAAACACCGCGACCAGCGACACAGCATAGGCTGCGTACGGCAGTTGGTCGATCAGCTCGTGAAGTGAAAATGACACGGTCGATACCTGAGGTTGTCTGGAAACTCCTACCCTGGGCGAACTTCAGTCGTCACATCTTGTTGCCGACAAGGGCAACACGAATATGGGTGTCCCCGACCGAGCTACTTAACGATAACCCATATAAATACCGATCGCGTTTCAGATTCCTTCGAATTGTCGGTGATTTTCGTCCTTCCGTCAGAAAACCGACCGCGACACACGAGCGCGTCAATGCTGGCGCTGCTAGCCTGTCCGGCGAGGTCCAGGTCAGCCGCCACGAGGCCAGCAGCGATAAATGTTATCGCGTACCTGTTCAGGCTCGTTCCCTCGACGCTGGCCCAATGAGGATAGATCTAATCAAACAAGGTGCTTTGTACGAGCGTTAACAGTTCTTTGGTCGTGGAATCCTTAGACAGAAAACCGTTTGCCCCACTGCGGAACGCCGCGTCTCGGTATTCCGGGAGGTCATAATTCGTCACGACGACGATGACGATATGCGGATAGCCGGCCTTTACCTTCTTGGTAACCTCGAGACCATTTTCTCCCGGTAAGTGGATGTCCATGAAGATCAGATCGGGGCTGTGTGCCTCCACTTTCATAAGCGCTTCTTCTCCATCCTTGGCCTCGTCGATTTCCACCGTCGGAAAGCGAACCTGGAGGATATCTCGTAAGGACTCTCGAAAAAGCGCGTTATCGTCAACGATCAGTATCTTCGCCATAACATGGCTCGGACTGACAGCGGGATCATCTGCGGTAGTTTGCTCCCAAGCGGCACGCTGCGACCAATAATGCGCCGCCTGAAATGCCGATTCGTACTCAGCGATCCCCCGGGTTGATGCGACGTGGTGTGTGAAACGCTTTTGGGCAGTAAGGCAGCGCGATCGAGCCGGTCTTGCGGATCAGTTTGAAGTCAGTGAGAGATCATCCGGCCGCCAGTTACCGACCTCCTCAATATCGATTGTCGAATCGATGTTTAATGCGAAGCGCCGCCCGTACTGCACCGGCGGCTGACACGGAAGCGATCTGAAGACCTGCCGATAGGCGGCGCTGCCACGCGACCCACCCCAAATCGGGCCTTAGACGTAGTTCACAAAAATTAGTCTAGCACACAGTTTGCGTGATGCGGGCCGCGCCATGCCTAGCTACTGGGATCGCGTTCCTTGGGTCTCGATCTGGTGATACCGGCAAGGACACCGATTGTGGCGGCAAACGGTTGCGGCGGGATCGGGGGGAAATAGGGACTTTGTAGATAGGAGCCGGCAGCGTACAGGCCGCTTGTACCTGCACCTGCGGGTGGGTGCCGTGCCGCCATGCGGGATCGCCTCCCGGCCGAAGGATCGCACTGGCTGGACGGAAGCAGTTCTCGGGCCCACCGATCCGCCAGTACATATTATTAGACCGGCTCGTCGCCGGACCCGGGATCACGATCGAGACCGGTTCGGATAGATCATGGCGCGGGAACATCCGGAGTTGGTCGTCAGTGGCCCCAATAGTCAGGCGCGGGACTCATAAAGTTCGAATGGCACGCGACGATGCCACGCCGCGTTTCCGGATCGAACTTGAAGTCAGTGGAAGATGGTCCACACGCCAGTCACCG
>JAOTYM010000116.1 GCA_029861845.1 Gammaproteobacteria bacterium
ACGATGTAACCTGGCACACCCCCGAGGGTATCGCGGTGAAAGCTCTTTACACCGCGGCAGACCTCGAGGAGCTAACACACCACCAGAGCCTGCCCGGCTTCCCGCCTTTTTTGCGTGGCACCAAGGCATCGATGTATGCCGGGCGCCCCTGGACCGTGCGGCAATACGCCGGGTTCTCCACCGCAGAAGAGTCCAATACCTTCTATCGCAAGAATCTCGCGGCGGGTCAGACCGGCTTGTCGATCGCTTTCGATCTGCCGACCCACCGCGGCTACGACTCAGACCACCCTAGAGTGATCGGCGATGTGGGCAAGGCCGGGGTGGCGATTGACAGCATCGAGGACATGAAGATTCTGTTTGCCGGCATCCCACTGGACAAGATGTCGGTATCGATGACGATGAACGGCGCGGTGTTGCCGGTGATGGCGATGTACATTGCGGCGGCGCAAGAGCAAGGTGTGGCACCTAAGACGCTTACCGGCACGCTACAAAACGACATCCTCAAGGAGTTCATGGTGAGGAACACCTACATTTATCCGCCAGCCCCTTCCATGCGCATCGTGGCTGACATCATCGCCTACACCGCCCGGCATATGCCGAAATTCAATCCGATCTCGATCTCCGGATATCACATGCAGGAGGCGGGCGCGACTTGTGTCCAAGAGCTCGCGTTCACTCTGGCTGACGGCATCGAGTATGTGCGTGCGGCGCTGGCCGGGGGACTAAAAGTAGATGAGTTTGCACCTCGCTTGTCCTTCTTCTTTGCCATAGGGATGAATTTTTTCATGGAAGTGGCGAAGCTGCGTGCGGCCAGATTGCTGTGGGCATCTTTGATGCAGGGACTATTCCAGCCCCACGACCCGAGATCGATGACGCTACGCACGCATTGCCAGACGTCGGGGGTCAGCCTGACCGGCCAGGACCCCTATAACAATGTGGTACGCACCACCATCGAGGCCATGGCCGCGGTGTTAGGGGGCACTCAGTCACTGCACACCAACTCGTTCGACGAGGCGCTGGCTTTGCCTACCGAGTTTTCCGCGCGTATCGCACGCAATACCCAGTTGGTGCTCAAAGAAGAGACCGGCCTGACCAAAGTCGTGGATCCCCTTGGTGGCTCATACTACGTCGAGAGTTTAACCGCCAGTCTCGCCGCCGAGGCGCGTAAGCTCATAGAAGAAGTGGAGCAAATGGGTGGCATGACCAAGGCGGTGGAGTCGGGCATGCCTAAACTGCGGATCGAGGAGGCGGCGGCGCGCCGTCAGGCTAGCATCGATCGCGGCGAGGAGGTGGTGGTAGGTGTGAATAAATATCAATCTGCTGAGGAAGACCCCGTCGACATTTTAGATATCGATAACACCCAGGTACGAGAGGCTCAGATACAACGCTTGACCTCGGTACGCGAACAACGCGATGGCCGTGCTTGTGCGGCCGCGTTGGCTGTACTCACTGAAGCCGCAATAACTGACAGCGACAACCTACTGCCTCTCGCGGTGCAAGCAGCCGCTGCAAGGGCGACCGTGGGTGAGATATCCGAGGCACTGGAGAAAGTGTTTAGTAGACATCGTGCTGAGGTGCGTGTCATAGGCGGTGTCTATGGTGCGGCTTATAGCGGTGATGATAACTTCGAGCGGATAAGGCGGGATGTGGAGGCGTTTGCGACAACCGAAGGTCGACGGCCGCGGATGCTAGTGGTGAAGCTGGGGCAGGACGGCCACGATCGCGGCGTCAAGGTTATCGCCACCGCGTTTGCCGACATTGGTTTTGACATCGACATCGGTCCGCTGTTTCAGACGCCTGAGGAGGCAGCGCAACAAGCAATAGAAAATGATGTGCATGTCATCGGCGTGTCCTCGCAAGCCGCCGGTCATAAGACGTTGGTGCCGCGTTTGCTAGAGAGTCTGAAGCGTGCTGGGGCTAGCGAAATATTAGTGGTCTGCGGCGGGGTGATACCCCATCAGGACTACGCCAGTCTCACAGAAGCCGGGGTCGCGGCGATCTATGGGCCCGGCACCAATATTCCGATGGCGGCACGAGAGATTATGTCGCTGATCGAGAAACGGCGCCTGGCGGCGTAGATCGCAGCAAAAGCGCTCGGACCCAAATCCTTTGCCAATCTGGCTGGCGCAAGGCACGAGATCGGATGCAGGAAATCATTAACAAACTAGAACAAAAGCGTGCTGCCGCCCTGTCGGGTGGTGGCAAGTCACGCATCGATGCGCAGCATGCCAAAGGTAAACTCACAGCGCGAGAACGCCTAGACGTGCTGTTCGACGAGGGATCGTTTGAGGAGTGGGATATGTTTGTCGAGCATGACTGCAACGACTTTGGCATGGCTGAGGACAAGATCCCGGGCGACGGCGTGGTGATCGGTAACGGCACCGTCAACGGACGGCTGGTGTTTGCCTTCAGCCAGGACTTCACCGTGTTCGGCGGTTCCTTGTCCGCGGCACACGCTCGTAAGATCTGTAAGGTGATGGATCAAGCGATGAAAGTGGGCGCGCCCCTAATCGGATTGAACGACTCAGGCGGTGCGCGTATTCAAGAGGGAGTTGCGTCGCTTGCGGGATATGCCGACGTGTTCCAGCGCAATGTATTGGCCTCCGGTGTCATTCCCCAAATCTCGGTTATCATGGGTCCTTGCGCGGGTGGCGCAGTGTATTCGCCGGCGATGACAGACTTTATCTTAATGGTTAAGGACAGTTCTTACATGTTTGTCACCGGGCCGGAAGTGGTTAAGACAGTCACCCACGAAGATATCACCATGGAGGGTCTGGGCGGTGCGGTAACCCACACCACTACCTCTAGCGTTGCCGATCTGGCCTATGAGAACGATGTGGAGGCGCTGTTGAGCCTGCGGGATTTCGTGGATTTCATGCCCGCCAATAATCGTGAGAAGCCGCCCACCAGAACGACCGCTGATCCCCCAGAGCGGTGTGAACCATCCCTAGACAGCTTGGTTCCTGCCAATCCCAACAAACCGTATGACATCAAAGAGCTCATACTGAAAATATTGGACGAGGAAGACTTTTTTGAACTGCAACCGGATTTTGCCAAAAACATTGTCATCGGGTTGGGTCGGATGGAGGGTTCAACCGTGGGTGTGGTGGCAAATCAGCCGAGGGTGCTCGCCGGGTGTTTGGATATAGATTCCAGTCGAAAGGCCGCCCGGTTCGTGCGTTATTGCGATTGTTTCAATATCCCTATTCTCACGTTCGTTGATGTCCCTGGATTTTTGCCGGGGACGAAACAGGAATATGGCGGCATCATTAAACACGGGGCCAAGCTTTTGTATGCCTATGCGGAAGCCACTGTGCCTAAGGTTACTGTAATCACACGCAAGGCCTACGGTGGAGCTTATGACGTGATGGCCTCCAAACACCTGCGGGGCGACATTAACTATGCTTGGCCATCGGCGGAGATCGCGGTTATGGGTCCCAAGGGCGCGGTCGAGATAATTTTTCGACAGGATCGAGACGACGCCCAGATGATTGAAAAGCGCACCGAAGAGTACAGAGAGAAATTCGCCAACCCCTTTGTGGCGGGCTCGCTGGGTTTTATTGACGACGTGATCATGCCGCGCGATACGCGCAGTCGTCTTTGCCGCGACTTACGCATGCTTAGAAACAAACGTCTTGAGAATCCGTGGAAGAAACACGGAAATATTCCCTTGTAGGGACGGCCCCAACGGACCTTGGCCTCAAGTAGCGGTCGAGTTGCAAAGTAGATGTTCAAAAAAATTCTGATCGCCAATAGGGGAGAGATCGCCTGCCGCATCATGCGCACAGCAAAGCGTATGGGCATCGCCACGGTAGCGGTCTACTCCGAGGCGGACAGCAATTCGCTGCATGTGGGTATGGCGGACGAAGCAGTGCCCATTGGGCCAGCGCCACCTCGGCAAAGCTATCTGATTATCGACGCCATCGTGGATGCTGCAAAGGCGACAGCCGCCGAAGCGATACATCCTGGTTACGGATTTCTTTCAGAGAATCCGAATTTTGCTAAGACACTAGATGCCGCTGACCTTGTTTTCATTGGTCCAGGGGCGCGGGCGATTGGTGTCATGGGCGACAAGATAGAGTCAAAAAAACTCGCCCATGCAGCTGGCGTCAACACCATACCGGGACATGAAGAAGCCGTTGAGGACGCGGAGCAAGCAATCGGCATTGCCAGGGACATTGGCTATCCGGTGATGCTTAAGGCCTCCGCCGGGGGAGGCGGAAAGGGCATGCGTATCGCCAATTCGGATGAAGACGTACGCGTCGGGTTTGCCGCGGCGGCGAGCGAGGCGCGGGGCAGTTTTGGTGACGATCGTTTATTGATCGAAAAGTTTATCGTCGAGCCGCGACACATTGAAGTGCAAATTCTGGCGGATCAGCATGGTCATATCGTGCATCTCGGAGAGCGCGAATGTTCAATTCAACGACGCCACCAAAAGGTAGTTGAAGAAGCTCCGTCTCCGTTTATCGATAGCGCAACGCGTGATGCTATGGGAGCACAGGCAGTAGCTTTGGCTCGAGCGGTACAGTATCAATCAGCCGGCACCGTGGAATTCATCGTGGACAAGAACGGGCGGTTCTACTTCTTAGAGATGAATACTCGGCTACAAGTGGAACATCCGGTCACTGAATATGTCACCGGCCTCGATATCGTCGAACTGATGATCCGTATTGCCGCGGGAGAACCGCTGTCATTCGATCAGGGTGGTGTTGAACTAAAAGGGTGGGCGCTTGAGGTGAGGGTCTACGCTGAAGATCCGGAGCGCAACTTTGTTCCGTCCACCGGACGACTTTCTCATTATCGACCGCCTCCGCAAAACGATCATGTTCGCCTCGACAGCGGTGTTTGTGAGGGCAGCGAGATTGGCATGTACTACGATCCGCTGATGGCGAAGCTGATCACCGGTGGCGCCAGTCGAGAGCAGGCTATCGCTCGCATGAGCGCCGCATTGGACGAATATTGTGTTCGGGGTGTGTCGCATAACATTCCATTTTTGGCTGCGCTGGTCGCTAACGCGCAGTTTCAGCTAGGCGATGTGTCGACATCATTCGTCGAACAACAATACCCCAATGGTTTCAGGAGCCGATCTGTGGTGCTGCGCAATCCGCGCATATTGTTGGTAGTGGCGAGCTGGCTGCACCACGCGACAGAGCAACACAATGTACAGATCAGCGACAAGATTCCTGGTACGGCATTGCGCTCTAGACAATATGTGGTGGTGAGTGACGATAACGAATACGCCGCGTCGGTATCCTACAACGGTGCTGGCGCACAGCTCGAGATCGATGGTGAGGGCTATGCTATTGCGAGTGCATGGACACCGGGAGAGCTGGTATTCCGCGGTAGAGTAAATAAAGAGCCGGTAAGCGTGCAAGTGCAGCGCACCGGGGTTTTGTGGCGCCTTACCTATCAGGGGCATACAGCATTGATAGGCGTATTCACGCCCACAGTTGCGGCGTTGCGGCGCTTGATGCCAGTGAAGGAGGCTGCGGATTTGTCGAAGTTTCTACTCGCTCCCATGCCGGGGTTGCTGGTGCGGGTGTGCGTGGCCGACGGTGATGTTGTCAGCGCTGGCCAGGAATTGGCGGTGGTGGAAGCAATGAAGATGGAAAACGCATTACGTGCGGAGCAAGATGGCAAGGTGGCGCAGGTGCTTGCCGCCAGTGGGGATACCTTAGACGTCGATCAGCCCATACTCGAATTCGAATGAGATCTATGGGCACCGACTCGGAGGCTTTGGTTGAAGCGGTCCGCAGTGGTGACCGCCGGGCGCTGGCCCAAGCTATCACCCTGATTGAGTCGACCCGAGAGAGCGATCGTGAAGCGGCTGTGCGGTTGTTGGCCCTGGCCGCTCCACATGCTAAGCACGATACCTTGCGTATCGGAATCTCCGGTGTCCCCGGCGTGGGCAAATCTACTTTTATTGAGGCATTCGGCAATACAGTGATCGATCGTGGACGGCGGGTCGCCGTGCTCACCGTGGATCCATCGTCGGCGTTGAGCGGTGGCTCCATTCTGGGCGACAAAACGCGCATGGAGAATTTGTCCCGTAGGCCCGAGGCATACATACGACCCTCACCGGCTGGGACCACCCTGGGCGGGGTGACTGGACGCACACGGGAAGCGATTGTCCTGTGCGAGGCCGCCGGCTTTGACGTGATCATCGTCGAGACCGTGGGTGTGGGGCAATCTGAAACCGCTGTCGCTGGGATGACCGATATGTTTGCGCTGTTGGTGTTGCCTAGCGGCGGCGATGAACTCCAAGGAATTAAGCGCGGCATCATGGAGCTGGCAGATCTTATTGTGGTGAACAAAGCCGACGGAGAACTGAAGAGCGCCGCCGATAGAGCGGCGGCGGATTACAGTAACGCCCTTCGCTATTTGCGCTCGCGAACACCCCAGTGGCAGGCGCCGGTGAAGACTTGTTCAGCCCTAACCGGTGTTGGCATTGAGATGGTTTGGGACACGGTACTTGAGTATTGGAGGAAGTTTTCGGCGAGCAGCGCGCAAAGCTCGCGGCGTTCTGATCAGGCGCGGGCCTGGATGTGGGCGGAGACCTCCGATGGTCTGGTGGCCGCGCTTAAGCGCCACCCGAACGTGCGAGGTCGGGTCGCCCAACTGGAAGCGGCAGTGACGGCGGGAACGCTATCGCCGACCGTTGCTGCACAGGAATTGCTGAAAGCATTTCTTGGTGATTCGGAGTCAAAAATAACTTAGGAAGTGAAGCAATGATAGGCCGACTTAATCATGTGGCGGTGGTAGTAGCGGATCTGGCGGCCGCCAGCGCGGTGTATCGAGATAACTTGGGGGCTTGCGTGTCTGAGCCGATTGCATTACCGGAACATGGTGTAACCACAGTGTTCGTGGAACTGTCAAACTCGAAAATAGAGCTGCTTCAACCGTTGGGCGAGGAGTCTCCCATCCGTAAATTCTTGACTCGCAATCCCGACGGCGGAGTGCATCACCTATGCTTTGAAGTCGATGATATCTACGCAGCCCGAGATCAGCTCAAGGCCGTGGGGGCGCAGGTCATAGGTGATGGTGAGCCTAGGATCGGAGCGCACAGCAAGCCGGTATTGTTTCTGCATCCCAAGGACTTCTGCGGCACCCTGATAGAACTAGAGCAGGCGTGAACGCAACCACTCACTATTTGAGCAATGACTTCACCGCGGAAGATGCGACCACCTCGCCAGACGCAGAATACGTCTCGTGATTCTTCTCTATATCGGAAAGCTTATAGCGGTAATTGACCATCAGCCCGGCTGACCTTAGCATTCCTCTTTCGGATGTATCCGCGAGCCAATTGATACGTTCGACCCTTGCACCATTGCTCAAGTGAAAATTAGCCACCCTATCTCGGGCACGATTGTTAGTCTTTTCTTCAAGTAGATACTGTGCACCGAGTCGCATCAGAGGTCCCTTGAGGATATTCGCAAGCTCTTCATTTTGGTGCCAATCGCGTCGGGACAGTATATCTTTTAGTTCGCAAGACTCTTTGTCTGTATCGGCGATCGAATTGAGTTTATCAGTTTCGGCTTTGGTCAAAAGCTTTGAGTCTGCCTGAGTGATAAGTTCGTCGAGGAAGCGCCGGAATCCAGGAACGGGAGATAATGTCGCAAAGGTCTTCAAGTTGGTCAGGTCTTTCGATAAATGATCCACCACGCGTTTGATTAGAAAGTCGCCGAAACTGACACCCTGTAATCCCTTCTGAGTGTTGCTGATGGAATAGAAGATACCGGCATCTGCGGTCTCCGGATCTTGTGCTGGCCTAGATTCGTCTAACAGATTTTGGATGTCATCAGCCATGCCGGATACCAGTGCGACTTGCACGAAGATCAGTGGCTCATCCGGCATACGCGGATGGAAATAGGCATAGCAGCGCCGGTCGGAATTAAGCCGGTGTTTCAAGTCTTCCCAGGAGCGGATTTCGTGAACGGCTTCATAGGCGATAAGCTTCTCGAGCAGGGCCGCCGGCTCCTTCCAAGTAATGCGTTTGAGATCCAGGAACCCGATGTCGAACCAGGACGCGAGCAAGCCCTTAAGGTCAGCATCTAAGCTTTGCATGATGAGGTTATCACCGGTATGTTCTAGCAGGTCGGCGCGTAGATCCACCAGAAACCTGACACCCTCAGGCAATGCGTTGAACTGGGTGAGCAACTTCACTCGTGGAGGCGTCAACACTTCTCTTAAACGACTCATCGCACTGAGCTGCGCGTTTAGGTCACCGGCTTTCAATACAGCGTTGGCACAGTCCTGTAACGCTTCCGGCTCCACCGCAAAATCGTAAGCTAGGGTTTCCAGAAAACGCCGCTTGCCCTGATGATTCAAATCAAGGTAAGCGTGGCCTAAGGCCGCTGCCCGGGCACGGGCGGAGACTTCACCGCCTTTGCTTTCGAGACATTCTCGCATCTGTTGCTTTAAGGCCTCACGATCGGCGTCCGGTAAATCTGCACGCAGCCGTGGGATCTTTCCGGCGTGACCGGAAGACGAGATACGGCGCCAGCCGCTGCGTAGATTAGCAAGCGTGCGATCCAGCAGACCGGGCGCACTGGGTGCGTTCATAGATAGATCAACCCCCTTCATTGGGCGTGGGCCCTATAGATAAGTCTATACGGTCTGGAGCACACTGGCATAAAGGGTTGCACTTTTTGACGATTCTGAACCGTTGCTAGCTGGTCTGCTTGGGTTGCGCAAATGGCAACGGCACGATCTCGGCGCTGCGGACACCATCAATCGCGTCTACTGTGAAAGTGGAGCCAAGTGCTGCGAATTCAACCACCACCATGGCAAGGCCGATATTGCGTTGGAGGCCAGGGGAGTAGACACAGCTGCTAACATGCCCGACACGGTGATCCTTATTTTTCACCGGCCAGTGGCGGAGGTTCGGCGCTTCCAGCGGTTCGCCGTCGAGTTGCATGCCCACCAGTTTGCGATGAGGGCCACGGGTTTTGATTTCCGTCAACGCCTCTTTACCGATGAAATCCGCCTCTTGCTCAAGGTCCACAAGCCGCTCCATGCCGAGTTCAAAGGGATTGTTTTCAATGGTGATGTCAGTGCCGTAGGACAACATTCCCGCTTCGATACGCCGGATGGCTGAAGTGCCAGCGGGCGCAATATTGAACTGTTTGCCGGCTTCCATGATGCGTTCCCACAGACGGTCGCCGTACTGGCTGTCGCGCAGGTAAATTTCATACCCACGCTCCCCGCTCCAACCGGTTCGCGACACCACAATTGGGATGCCATCGAGATCCAGTTCTCTAAACCAGAAGTAGCGTAACGCGGCGATCTCATCTCCCAGAAGTGCCTGTATTACCCGAGGTGCCTGTGGACCTTGGAGTTGTAACGGATGAACGTCCGGTTCTTCGATCTGAACATCCATGCCACTATGTACAGCCACGCCTTTTGCCCACAACAATACGTCGCTGTCCGCCAGCGATAACCAAAAGTGGTTGTCATCTAAGCGCAACAGCACTGGATCATTGATGATTCCGCCCTGTTCACTGGTGATGAATACATACTTGCATTGACCGACGACGCATTTAGACAGATTGCGGGGAGTAAGATACTGCGTGAAGCGGGCGGCGTCCGGTCCTGTGATTTCGACCTGCCGTTCCACACCGACGTCCCATAGGGTGACGTCATTTACCAGCCGCCAATAGTCGGCCTCAGGGCTCTCATAATACAGCGGCATATACATGTGGTTATACACTGAGTAGGCTTTGCACCCGTAACGGCGGGTTGCGTCAAAGTATGCTGATGGGCGGACTCTTGAACCGAACCCTATGAGTGGTGATGAGTGTGTTTGCATTGTGAGTCGTGTCCGTCCTTGATGTTGGTTTACGCTATGTACTGCATGCAGAAACTAGCCAATTATCGATGAAAAGCGGCCCCACCGCAGAGGAATCTTGGACTCCCTGACCATATCTGGATATCTTTAGGCGCATATGGACCCTCGGTCGGTAGTTAGGTCTGGACTTCGAATCTGGAGACACGAGATAGAGGACATCATGGTGGACACTAAGTCGAGCGATAAGAATATCTTTAACCAAGGTCTAGATCGTAACGCGGCCAACTTTCAGGCGTTGACACCGCTTACGTTTCTCGCCCGATCTGCATTGGTGTATCCCAACAAAACAGCCGTGGTACATGGTGAGGCGCGTTACAGCTATTGCCAGTTCTATGAGCGTTGTCGTCGATTGGCGAGCGGCTTGCGTCAGCTTGGAATAGGCGCGGGAGACACTGTTGCGGTGATGGCCCCGAACGGTGCGCCCATGCTGGAAGCCCATTACGGTATTCCTATGACGGGGGCGGCGCTGAATGCCCTGAATTTTAGGTTAGATGCAGCCACCATCGCTTTTATCCTCGATCACGGTGAGGCAAAAGCGCTGCTGACTGATCGTGAGTTCTCCCCCGTGATTAAAACCGCGGTAGAAAAACTGGGCCGCGACATCGTAGTGATAGATATCGATGATCCGTTGGCGAATAGCGGCGAGCTGTTAGGCGGGCAGGACTATGAAGCCCTGTTGCAGCAAGGTGACCCCAATTTTGACTGGCATGTTCCTGAGGACGAGTGGCAGGAGATTAGTTTGAATTACACCTCCGGCACCACCGGTAATCCGAAGGGTGCTGTCTTCCATCATCGCGGTGCATTCTTGAACGCGCTGGGAAATTCACTGGTGTTTGGTTTGAATCAGAACTCGGTGTACCTGTGGACGCTGCCAATGTTTCATTGTAACGGTTGGACATATACCTGGGGTGTCACCGCCGCGGCGGGGACCCATGTTTGCCTGCGCCAGGTCGATCCCGCATTTATCTTTCCGATGATCAAGGAGCATAAGGTCACCCATATGTGTGGCGCACCGATCGTGCTTAATATGCTGGTTCACACCCCCGACGATGTGAAGGTTGAATTCGAGCAGACCGTGGAGGTGGCTACCGGTGGGGCTGCACCGCCAAGCGCAGTCATCGCGGCCATGGAGCGCATGGGTTTTCGTGTCACCCATCTATACGGGTTAACGGAAACCTATGGACCGGCAACCGTGTGTGCCTGGCAAGACGAATGGAGCGAAATGGATTTGGAAGACAAGGTCGTCAGGATGGCGCGCCAAGGAGTACTTTATCCTACTCTCACCGATTTAATGGTGGCAGATGCTGAGA
>JAOTYM010000031.1 GCA_029861845.1 Gammaproteobacteria bacterium
CAATTTTTTGAGGGCCTCGGGCAATTCGGATTCCTTAGGCATTTTCGCGCCACCGACAAGTACCGGGAACACTCGTTTGCCACGCTGCAAAGCTGTCAATACTTCGACATGTACCATATCCGTGGGGTCGGGTAGGCGGGGTTGTCCCTCGTCATCGCCAATGGTGAGCCAGCCGGCGCCGATCAAGACAATTACGGCGTCTACGGTCTCGAGAGCGTTACTGATCTCATGAACGAAATTCTTGCCCACCTCGATGTCGGCGATATCCCTGAATACCCGTTCCTCTTTGAAATGCTCCTCCAAGATCTTATGAAGTGAGCGGGCATATTCCGCGGTATCCTTGCGCCGATAACTGATAAATACGCCAATGTCGAGTTTTTCTTCTGCCCGCTCATCGGTGCTGTCCAAGTTGTGAATCCCATCGGTCTTTCCCAGGATCAGCAACTCGTCGATGTACCCGAGGGACCATTTCAAGACAGCAAACGTGCCGAGCTTTGCGAGATAAGCCAAGGCGCCAAAAACGGTGAGGCTCAACAGCAAATAGACCGGGTCAGCCACAGACGGCGGCAGCAGGATGACAAAAAATATCCAATAAGAAAAAAAGAACAACACACCGGCACGGTTGTCCCCGGTTGGCCAGAAGGAATTTCCGGCAAAGCGAGCAGCCACTACGGGGACCGGTTCATCTTTCTTTCCTTTATCCTTAGGCCATGTCTCGTCGGAAAAAAACTCCCGCAAATAATTGCTGATCGAAAGTTGCACTCTTTCGTTGCCCCGACTCGGAATGCGCGGCAGTAATTTAACGAAGGCCGGCAATGCAACAACACCCAGGGCGACCAACCACAGAAGTGCCATCAGCCACTGCCCGGCCACTGGGAAACTCAAACTCGGAAACACCGGGGGCCAATTGAACAGCTCAGTCAATTCGCCGGCACGTCCTACCGAATGTGCGTAGCGGCTGAGAAACATAGCCAAGCCAGCGATCATCAACGCCTTGACCTGGGTGTTGAAGGACTCGTTCGCCACTCGAAACCCGAAACACCGGTTCACGTCCTTGGGATCGATCTGGAAAAAACGGGCGTCCTCCCCCTTTGCCACCCAACGGCGTTGGTAAATATTACCGAGAAAAAAGAGATTATGGCGTAGCAACAAAATGATCGAGATGACACCGATAAATACAGCACTAAACTGAGCGGCATAAGCGCTAATGAGGAGTATCAGATTTTCGTTCTTGCTGACGAGCTGCTCTGTGATGCACCCTTCGGTGGCGGCCTCCCAAAATAGGAACATGTTGGTCCATTCCTTGAAACCCGGACTTTCGCCCGTAAAGTAGGGCTTCACCACCGGCCACATGTCGAGTACATGCACGAGCACTACGATCATCAAAGCGGCCGTCATGTTTTTCTTCGATAGAAATTTTTGACGGAGTTTGGTGTAAACCTCTTCCTTCGCCGGCTGGTCTTTTACCAGCGCCAGAATAGGCGGTACGGAGTCCGTCGGCCACGGCTGATGCACGGGCGCGACCTTGGACATGACCCAGCGGAATGCAAAGAGAAGGACTGGAAGAAGAAAAGCGAGCGACCACCAGTTAGGTTGGTCCAGGTAGCCCGTGTATGTCTCCACCAGCTCGTCGGCACATGAATACTCCACCGTGCGGAGCGCACCGATCAGATAAGCACAAGCAATAGGCCAGGCACCTATGGCGAAAACGATGAGGTAATCGACCCATTTAGCAGGGTCCAGCAGACGAATCAGCCCCCGCGAGAGCTCGACAGCTCCTTTGTCTGTGTTGTTTCCCATACCCCCCGGAATATGCTGTGATGCGAACAGGGAGTCAAATCGCCAATGGATAGGAAGTCCAACGATGGATAGTCACGATCAGCTCGACGATGGGCGGCGTATCCGAATACTCAACATCGTTGACGAGGATTCCAGGACCTGCGTCGGCCAGTGGGTCGATACATCGATCTCCTGGTGAACGTATGACACGCTTCCTCGATGAACTAAAGCTCGACCGGGGATTACCGAAGACTATGGTTTTGGGCAACGGCCTGAGATGACCAGCAAGGCGATGTTCTTCTGGCGCCAACACCACGGCGTGACGCTTCACTTCATCCAGCCCGGAAAACCCACGCAGACCGCGTCCATCGAAAGCTTCGACGCTCGGTTCCGGGATGGCTGCTTGAACCAGCAATGGTTTAAAAATATCAGCGATGCTAGATCAATCATCAGCACTTGGCGGCAGCATTACCACGAAGTTCGACCGCACCGCTCACTCGGCTATCAGCCACCGGCTGTCTTCGAAAAACAGATGGCTTAAACTATGAAAAGTCTCTCTCAAGTTGGCAACCTTACAGGGGAAAGATCATTTCAGTTATCCACGCGGCTGCGGTGGGTAACCATAGGGAAGATCACCCAAAGGCTGTTTAACATAAAACACATTATTTATAAAATTATACTTCGCCTCGGCAGAACGACATAGGGGGTAACGTGCCAAAACGCGGGTTCATGATCGATCTGAGTGACGAGATCGAGAACAATGTCTATCAGCCAATCATTTCTGTAGGACCCGCGGAAGCGACAATGCCTCACCCCTCCGAGTTGTTCGCAGAGTTTGGGTTTCGAAAATTGTCTACCTAAATACGCCTAAGTTCACCGAAAGACAATCATGGAAAAGCCATTCGGGCCGCCCTTGACACAACAGGGAAAAGACAAGTACCCGATCGCGGCCGTTGGTGTCCATAGATAGCGTTTTCAGCGCATCGATCAAGGGTTATTTTTCCGCCCTGCCCTTCCAGCGATGCGCTGATATTACGTCGCTTGCGTTGCATATGCTTAAATGTTCGGCACTACTCAGGAAAGGACGTTTGATAGATGCCCGAAAACGCGGCAGCTAGTCAAGATATGCCCCGTCGTATCTTTGTCTCCTACAGCGGCTCTGACCGGACCCGGGTTACGGGACTTGGGCTGCTGATCGAGGCCTTGGGCCACCAGGTATTCCTCGATCACAAGACCATCAAACCCGGCGCAGTTTGGAAGGCGGAACTGCAAGCGGGGCTCGTGCACGCCGATGTCCTCGTCGTCTTCTGGACGAAGCGGGCCGCAGACTCGGATTGGGTCCGCAAAGAGTACGAATACTTCCATGTCCATTTCCCCGATCGCTTGCTGGTACCGGTGCTGGGCGATGAGACCCCGCTCTCCGAACTCCTGAAGGCACGCCAGCACAGTGATTTCGCGCCCCTGATCAACGAACTGCTCGAGCTGAAAAGGAGGCTGACGCGAGACGGTGTGGACGCCAAGGGCGTTCAACAGGCCATTCTAAAGCGGCTTGCCGAAGCCGGGATCGAGCTCGACGAGGCGGGGCGCAAGAAGCTATTCGGGTTCGTTGGGGTTGGCGCCATCAGCGGGTTCGCTGTCTTCACCGCCGCCCTCGGCCTCCTGCGCTGGGCGGGCAGTACCGCGACCGAGGCGGTTGCGCAACTCTCCGGCGCGCAAGTCGCCCTCGTCGCGGCCGGCGTCATATCGGGCGGGGTCGTCTGTGGGGTGACCGACCAACTGATCAACCGCGGGTACAATGGAAACTCGATCTCCCTTGGGAAATGGGACACTACCGAGGGGACAATGCGCATTGTCAGTACTTCCGGCAAAGTGGCAACGTATGACAAAGATAACGGTCGAATCGTGGGAAAGATTCAAGGGCAGTCACTGACTGGCTACTGGGTAGAAGATGGGTCTGACGAGGCGTGCAGTAGTCAGAAGGACGGGAGCAAGTATTGGGGACGCCTGAAGCTTAATTTCGATGAAAATTTCACGACTTTCGAGGGGACTTGGGGTTACTGCGATAAGGAGTCATCACGTTCATGGACCGGAAAACGCATTCCAACGAATGCCGAAGAGCAAGTACGTATCTGCATATATGGGGATGTTAGTTCTAGTGTGGATAGTTGCGGTAGAGATGCGGATGATTGCAAAAAAAATTGCTATGATCATACGCATACGTTTACCACGACTATTAATGGGGAAGAGGTTTCATGGGAGGGTAAAACACGTGTGTACGGCTGTCGTGCATGGTATCACTACAACTTGTATGAGTGTTGCTCCGTATCGTGCAGTGACCTTAGAACTGATAAGGCCCTAAAATGCAAAGGCGTGACGATTCCTCCGAAAATAGTTGCCGCCAGCCGACCATTTTGCAAAGAGGAGTCTTGAGAATCCCCCGCCAAGTCACGCACAGTTCCTAGCCATTTTCGCCCCTGCTACTACAGAACATAACGTCCCTTGGTTACCGGAAACGGCTCAGAAGAGAGTGTCACCGACATCGCCCGTTTTCACGAACGCCTCGATGTCGGTGACACGGTTGCGTGAGAGAAAAGACCCGTATCTCAGCGCCCTTCTACATACCGAACCACGTCGGCGAGGGTAAAACCTGTTTTGGGATCCTGGCCCGGCTTGTTCGTCTGCTTCCAGATACAAGGATCAGGCGTCCACGCCTTCCCAGAAGCAGGATGCAGAACGCTTTCGCAATACAGCAGCATGGCGCCGAAGGCTTCCAGGAGAATCGCCGAGCCGACTGGCCCGAGCCGTTCTCCGTTGTTGACCACATCGGCCTCGCGCATCAGATACAAGAACAACGGTGTGTGTTTCTCGAGCTTGGTTCCGAGGCCCTTGTCCAGGCATTTCCAGCCTCCGATGTGCGCGAACTTGAGATTCTGCTTGGGGTCGATCGGGTATGTCTTCTTCGCCAGCTCGGCCGCAACGTCCTGGCCGCTGGGAAGTCCCAGTACATAACTGCGCAGCAGGTTACGGAAGGCGAGCGAGCGGTCGTTGTCGGAGGCAAATCGACCCACGATCGGATCCGGCATGCGAATGAGCTCATCCGGCAACAAGTGATCGATCTTCTTCGAGTTCACATAGTCGTGACAAGGCTCGACATCGAGCAGGAATCGCCAGTCCACCACCAGTTCTTCGGGAATCGGGCCGAAGCCTTCGGTGCCGAAACGCTCATCAAACAGGTCAATGACCGGGAAGTCGGCATTCGCCGGATACTGTGAACGCACCAGACTGTGACCGAAACGATAGGCTGCCACGGAGAACTCCACCGGCATGCAAATCTTGCCGTGCTTATCCTTGATTTCACACAGCGGATACTTCTTCTTGTGGACCTGATCCTGCACAAAGTCATAAACATCCTTGTCGCACACGCGACGTAGAAAGTCGTACCACACCAGCCATTGGTAGTGGTAGCGGCAGTCCTGCTGGGCCTCTTCGAAGCCGCGACCCACGATGCGCCGATTGTGCAGCTTGAGGAACAGCAGCTGAAGCTGCGAAACAAAGATATTCTCATCGTTGCGCGGATCGCCGATCAGCGCTCGCCCATCCGAGTTGCGCGGGACATCGACGCCGTCCTCGCCGAGCAGCATGCGCCCCGGTTGCGACTGATCGTACAAAAAAGGATTGGCGTCCGGGCCGAAACCATAGACACAATCGAGATCCAGTGATGGCGACCGCAGGTTGGGAAGCTCGCCCACTTCGGCGTCCGGCAACTCCTCTCCGTGCAGCTTGGTGGTCGTATCGAGGGTAATGTCATGATCGATGAGCTGCGCGAAGAACGTGTAAGCCGCCGGGATACGGCTGTCGGCTGAGCTGCCGTCAACATCGTGCATAAGACCCCCCGGCCCGCCGAGGATGGCCGCAATGTTTTCAGCCTCGCATTGTTCCTTGATGTCACAGCGGTGCGCCCAGCTCGGCAGCTTGAACATCTTGCAAAAGTTACCCAATCGCAGGTGGCTGCAGCCCTTCGCCTTGGTCATTCCGTGCATGCATTTCGGTGTGCTCATCCTTTTCTCCTGTTTAGTCACGCCCCTTTGCGTATAAGAGCAATAAGAGCAGTTTTGCTGCGGTCCCAAAGATAGAAGTACCCAAGGGCGGCGCATGTGAAGTACGTCAGTTCTATTTGGTGAATCTCCACAACAAATTCCGGCAACGATCACGGTAACGTTGATTCGAGCCACTGGACGAAAACCCAATGTCTAGGGAACTACTGACGCGAATCCGCGATCTGTCTCACTTCCAGATGGCTCACTACTCGAGTTCCCACCTGATTTGTATGAGTAGAGCAACTATAGAGAATATATTCGGTGACCTTTCGCACAGACTTCTTGTGAGATAATCCCAGTGCCCTTTTAATGTGTTAACTATTCCCAGACCCGGGGCGAGCTCGATCAGGCCGAGGTTGCCGTAAACGCTGTCCGGGTCTCCGTCCGTGGAAACCCGCGCCAAAGAAGGACGACGGCTAGCGGGACAAAGTCACCGCAACCCCCGATTTGGAGGATCCCCAGGTATGGGTCGACTCAAGATCGTCGCTCTTGAGCGATTCTAGGAAGCCGTTTTCAATCCATCTGCACAAAAAACACCTGCGTGTCCGCTCTCTCCGCAAAAGCCGCCGCTCTATAAGCGACGTCGCGATCGACCGAGTTCGACCCGTTGCCGTCGTTGGATCGTTGGTAAATAAGGTCCGGCAATTGAAACCAAGCGAGTGTTCCCTATGGCTTCGTCGGGGCAATGGCCTTCTCACCGTGCGTACTCACGTCAACCCAAATGAGAGATTCCTACCCTTTTCCTGTGTTGCAGCATGGATGCTTAAGGCTGAGAATACATGCTAAAAGTAGCGATATTTACGCGCATAGAAAAACAAATGTCCTTGTGCTTGGTAGAGGCGCTTTGAGATACGTGGTCTTCTATGTTGTCACGCGAGATGGCACCGACTGTGTATTGGGAAGTGCCATAACTTTTTCTAAATCGTGACAAGTACAATCGGGGCCCGCATCTGGCTTCGACGCAAACAAGACGATTTGTCACCGGAACGAAAACATATCCTACAGGGCGTTGAGCAATTGAAAATCGGAGAAAGAAATAACGTCCATTCTTTGCTCTTTGCTTTCAAGATAGATCTAACGGAGGGAAGCTGCCATGCCGCGAATTTTCGAGAGTGGGGGACTCAGAATACTGTTGGCTCTCTCGTTGTTCATCATCACTGAATTCTTAACGGTCCCGATCTCTTTTGGCTTTGCTTCAAGATATTATATTACTCAGCTGACACACAACGACAACTCCGATGAAGCTCCTGAAATCAATGAGAACGGGTATGTGGTGTGGTCTAGATGGCATGATGAGTGGGCTGGATTTCCCGCCTCACCCGAGTACGAGATCTTCCTGTATGATGGAACCACGACCACACAGCTGCCAGGCCTCAGGTACCATGATCGGTATCCCAAAATCAATAACAGAGGGTATGTGGTGTGGCGCGGACAGTCTATAGTAAATGAGCAAGACAACCGCATCTTCCTGTATGATGGAACGAACACGACCCAGCTGACAAACAACAACTCCCCTTGGGGCAATTGGAGTCCTCAGATCAACGACAACGGCTACGTCGTGTGGCATGGATGGGACGGATCAGATTACGAGATCTTCCGGTATGGTGGAACGAACATTGCCCGGCTGACAAACAATGCCAACAGCGATCGGGACCCTCAAATCAACGACAACGGCTACGTCGTGTGGCAGGGATGGGACGGATCAGACTGGGAGATCTTTCTGTATGATGGAGCGAACACGACCCAACTCACAAACAATAACAACACCGATTCGTCACCTCAAATCAATGACAACGGCTACGTGGTGTGGCACAGCGGTGCCGGATCAGACTTGGACATCTTCCTGTATGATGGAATGAATACTACCCAGCTGATAAACGACAACTACAACGATTGGAGTCCTCAAATCAATGACAACGGGTACGTGGTATGGCATGGATGCGACGATTTAGACTGCGAGATCTTCCGGTATGATGGAACGAACATTGCCCGGCTGACAATTAACGATGACGACGATAGAAATCCCCAAATCAATGACAACGGCTACGTCGTGTGGCAGGGATGGGACGGATCAGACTGGGAGATCTTCCTTGCATTGCCTGCCGTAGTTAGTGCCCGACCGGAAGTCTTAGAATTTCCTTGGTGGAAATCCGAGGAATACTGGGGATTTTGGGATCCTCGTATTCCACCACAATTTTCTCCACCGTTTGACGTAGATATTCCAGAAACCAAGCCTGTGCCTTGTCCTCAATGTTCATTCTCAAAGACTTGGCGCCCAGATAAGATGCCCTCACATTTACCACACCTTTATCAAGAAAGATTTAACATTTTTCAGAACTCCGGGAAAACCCAATTCTCCAGAAGAAATGCTGAGCGACTGATCACTCTGTTTAAGAGCATCCCTACTGGTCAAAGGTACACTGAATCGTTGCGAGATTCGGTCACAAATGCGATAGCAGAATCGAAAGATCAGAGAAAAGATGGCCGTTCAGCTGCGGACCAACTTCTTCAGGCGATGAACGCTGTTGAGCTCGATTGGCGTGTCCCATCTCTCTCGGCACAAAAGGTGAAGACAGGTAAGGACCTTACTGTTAACTTTCGAGGAGTCGCTTCGGTTACTTTTAGGGAAGTGAAGCAACCAGGAGAAATATCTTTAAGCGTTATGGGTGGTTTGCCGGCAGTGGTGAAGAACTCTCGAGCAGTGTGGCCGGTTGCGACTTATCATTTTGATTTCACGGGGCAACTATCCGAACATGTGGATATTAGTTTTTATTTCGGAGGGCATAGTTTTAAAGGTGGTATTTCCTCGCTTTATCTGTTTGAATGGGATGGAAAATCTTACAGGGATATCACAACAGTTGTTGATCGACCGGGTAAAGTCATCACGGGAAGAACCAATAAGCTGGGATCATTTGTGATAATGAGCCCCGTATTTAGAAATTAGGTACCGAGAAGGATCGGTGGCGTTAAGAAGAAGTAAGTATCTATACCAGGGCTGATTGGTTGGCTCGCTTACTTTCTTTCAATGTTTGAGTGAGATACAAGCACAAGCTCATTGTAACATGCTTCATATCACATACTTTAGATGGAAAGTCAGCTCCCCTTTAAGTTGTATTACTACCTTGTGGTAGGCGCATCGGTACGTAGGCTGTTGCTTAGAGAATGTAACCCATATTCCAGACCTTCGCCTATGAGCCATAATGGGCTATTTACCGTTGCCTAGTAATAATGTACCTATGCGCGAGATCGATAAAGAAAACGACTGCGATACGTTACGAAGCGGACGTTTTGACTTAATCGCGCTAATGCCCGGAGTTGGCCGTTTTCTGTCTTTGAACAGAGAATTTTTGTGCCTCTCGCCCGCCTGCTCTTGTACGCCAAGCGGACTGTCAGATTTCTGTTGTTCAATTTTCTTGCCGGGCGCCCGCTCTAAACTTAGTAACAGTCGGTGAAGTGATAAACTTCTGGCAGGCGGAAATCGACCCACCGCCGTCGTTTGCAGTCAATCCGTCGAATGACCTGATTTCAAGAAGAAGGTCGCGAAAGATGGGGTGCTCTATCCGCCATCACGTTAGTCTGCTCGATAACCGTTGAAGTTACATGTGGAGAAAGGCGGCCAACCCGCCGATATCAACGATAGGCGGCCAATCGACGGTTCTTGGGACTACGCGGCCAACAGGCCGCCTATCCCCGCCCCTTATTTGCCCCGGGCCGTCCTAAGCGTATGATTCCGGGCAGAGCTTTCCCGCGGTGTCTATAAGCGCCACGGTGATATCGGCCAATAGTCCATCTACTCAATAGTTAAGCAAGACCAGTGGGAGAACAACACGATGCAATAAGGGCTGCCATGGTGGCGCAGGCATGTTGAGCAGAAAACAGGAAAGGGGTCAGTCATGAAGATCATGATTACTGGTGGATATGACGAGTCGAAGGCCGAGACTCCCGAAGGTCGTGTCATCATCGAATTCGCCAAGAAGCTCGCGGCGCAAGCCATTCTTCAGAATCACGAATTACGCTGCGGCAATGTAAGCTCGCTTGATGAATTGGTTATCGCTACCGCTTGCGAAGTAGCGGATAACAACAACCTTGATGCGGAGAAAGTGGTGATTAGCTACCACCCGAAGGGACAGGGACCTCGTACGGACCGGGGCAGCGTCAACGGCAGCGCCATCGAGCATTGGAACTCTATGGATGGACGCAGACTAGCCGTTCCAGAGCCAGTCAATCAAGCCGATGTTTTGATATTGTTAGGCGGATTTGGCGATGCCTCCGGCACATACACCGCGGCGAATTGGGCGCGTCAAGTCGGCACGCCAATCTTGCCTGTGGCGACATTCAACATGGCAGCAGGCGATATCTTCGACGACTTGCCTAGTACACAGGAGATGACCAAGATTACCGGTCTCGGAAAGGATGATCTACAACTCCTAACGAAGTCACAAGCAGTATTAACGACAGACGAAGCTATCCAGGGGTACGCCGAGCTGGTGATTTCTTTGGCAGAGAAGGCGGCGTTGTCCCGCGACGTATTCGTTGTTATGTCGTTCGAGCAAACGGATGACCTGGAGGACTATAAGGCTGCCGTTAAGCAGGTGTGCGAGGAGGCCGGTTTTGAAGCAGTCCGAACAGACTCCCGTCCCGCCGCTAATACCCATCAAATCATAGATGCGATACACGATCATATCCAAACCTGTGGTTTCGTCATAGCGGACCTGACGAATGAACGGCCCAACGTATACTACGAAATCGGCTACGCGATGGGTCTCAAGAAGAAGCTTATACTTACTTCCAAGAAAGGTGTAACAGTGCATTTCGATCTGCATGGCTACAATCGAGTTGAGTGGAGCGGAAGCGAAAATCTGAAGAAACAGTTGAGGCCGGTCGTGGAAGAATTTGCGCGTTCGTTCGGGCTGTTTCCGGGTTGACGTAGGCATGGTTCGAGTTCCTTTTTGGTAACCAGTACGGCCTGACAATCGCATGCACCGGAGCACGCGGTCCGGCGGCAATCTGAGATCAACGTCACCCGCGCGTGCCCGGTGATGCTGGTCGTTATCGAGAAAGAGGGATCAGTTCGACTGAATGAAAGCTGCCGTTCGTTTGTAACATCACGACCGGCAGTTCATGGCCGCGTGCCGTCTGTCACGATGCCGGTCGCGCCGATTTCTGAGGGGCAGCTCGTAAGGCGGCATCAGCCGGTCACCTATTTTCGTTTCGAACTAGCGCTTTCGACCCCAAGCAGTCATTTGCAGAAGTGCCGCAAAGCCGACGGTCCTCGGATAACTATTCTCCACTCTCCACAACAATATTTCATATGAATATCGTCACGATAGGAGCTGCTATGCTATTCGGTAAGGCTGTGCATCGCGCTTGATCTGGCGGTCGCCTTCGGCGCCCGCAGCTCGGCGGGTACGTTATATTCAATGAAAGGAGTATGAAAATGATGGTCTTTCGAAGATGTATTCTAAGGGTTTTGGTGATTACATGTTTGGTAATAGTTTCTAATGTAAATGCGTCACCAAAGGCTAACGATTTGTTAATTCAAGGTGCTTTGACTGGAAATATTAAACTTGTTAAGAACGCTTTAAAGAGTGACGCTGATGTGAACACAAGAGAACCAGCGAAAGGTAATACAGCGTTAATGCTGGCAGCATACTACAAACATCACAAGATAGTCGATCTACTAATCCAATCAAACGCAAATGTTAATGAAAGAGATTTAGAGAAAAATACCGCACTAATGAAAGCTGCTTGGACAGGAGGAGTTCAATCAGCTAAGTTACTTATAAAGGCAAATACTGATATAAATGCAAAAGAAATTAATGGAATGACCGCATTAATGATCGCAGCTTTTTATGGGCATATAGATATTGTTAAACTCTTAGTTCAAGCAAACAGTGACATTTCAATTAAAGATAATGATGGATATACTGCATTAATGAATGCGCAAGATCAAAAACATACAGATATCATCGAATATCTTAAAAAGATTGATAATTCAAATTAAAATATAACATGTCACTTCAGCGGACGCAAAAAGTCGCGCCGCTGAGTTCGGCGTTAACTGAACGTTTACCAATGTCCGCGCTTGGCCGAGGCTGTATGAAAACTCTGCGTTGGATATACGTTCGCCTGCAAGAAATGCAACTCAATACCGGGTTTGTCGGCACAAAGTCGACCAATGGTTACGATCAAGCATCTGCCGCGACCTCAACTGTTGAGTTATCACACAGCCGCGGCCATTCTCTGCCTGTAACCAGCTTCAAATTAGCGCGATCCGAACTTCCGGTAACAATGCGACAGCAGCCGATCACCATTTTAGTTTCGAACTAGCGCTTTCGACCCACTGCGCTCACTGAAGCACAAATGTTTCAACGTCTGCTTTTGGTGAAGCGGGTATTCAGGATCAATACATAGAGATCTGCCGGCACTGTGGTGGGACCGTGAAGGTCATTGCCAGTATCGAAGACCCAGTAGTCATCAAGCGGATCCTCGAGGATCTAGACCGACGTGCCGGGCAACAGCCGCCGGCCCCAGGAGCGGTAGCCCGAGCGCCAGCGCAAGGTGAACTGCCGGGCCTGACGCAATAAGGTTGACGGCATTCCCTTCCCCACGCACGCTATGCCTTACCGGGTATCTATATAGCCGTAGCCTGAACCGAGGAAGGGTCAGCGAGAAAATCCCACTGTCTGTTCTAGGCCAACTTGCTGGGTTTTGAGATAGGCAAGCATGGTGTCTGCATCCGAGACTCCGAAGGGATCGCTCGGAGCGTTGTCGGCGAAACCGTCTTCGACGAACATCTTTTGGATCTTGCCGTCGACGACGTACATGGAATAACGCCAGGACCGCATTCCGAAGCCGAGATTGGACTTGTCAACCAACATTCCCATCTTGCGCGTGAACTCCGCGTTGCCATCAGGCAGTAGCAATACCTTGTCGGCGTTCTGGCTTTTACCCCATTGGAACATGACGAAGGCGTCGTTGACCGACAAGCACACGACCTTGTCAACGCCCAGCGACTTGAACTCCTCGTAGAGCTCCTCGTAGCGGGGCAGGTGGCTGGTCGAACAAGTCGGCGTGAAGGCGCCGGGAAGCGCGAACAGTACCACGCGCGCTCCTTTGAAAATGTCGTCGCTGGTTAGCTCCTTCCACTCGAACGGATTAGGGCCGCCCAGCGCTTCGTTGCGTATACGGGTGTGGAAAAGAGCTTGCGGAACTTGGGTCATCATGGTTCTCCTTGCTTGTGGGGTCGACCATTCGACCCCACCTGATACATCGGGAAAGCGGACTTTCAAATGTCAACATCCGATGAATTCAACGAATGTCTGCAGGTTGGTCTTGCCTCGGTTTCGTGGACACATTGATGGCGCGATCTTTAATTCCACTTCCAGGCGAACCCGGTCATGCGTAAATTGGCTATGCATGCCATAGGCGCCATTGTTTGAACCTAGTCGCTTTCATTTCTTTTTCAGTTTAAGCCGCCGCTTCGCGCGACCCGCCAAGCCAACAACCCCTTCAGGATTAGGCCGGTGCCGATACCCCATGCACCATTGATTAGAAACGCCGTCAGTAGCAGAGGCATATGCCAGCCACCTCCCATAGGTCTTCCCTTGAGTGGTAATACCACCAAAAGAGCGACTAAGGACGGCAATATGGCACCAAACAGAAAAGCGACAACCCAGTAGCCACCGCCACTTGGGAAGTTACGGTGGATGAGCGCAAACACAATACCCCAGACGCCACCCCAGAACGCCAACGAAAACACCGCTGGTATCCCGAATGGTAGAGTCGCGGCCATCGGGAAGGGTCCGAAAGGCGCAACCCCCACGACCCAAAGCAACGTCAGCGTAAGCTGGTGAAAGATCAGGGTGGCGAGAAAACCGGCGAGAAAGCCGAACAGCAACCGTGACGGGAAGCCCGCAGGCATATTTGTATCGGCCATAAGCAGCCTCCTAGAGGATCGTGATTGGGCATGTCATTATATGCCATTTGCGGGGACGGTGCTTTGGTGTGAAGAATCGAGATCAGAACCAATGACTTTGCCAAGTCAGGCACACAGCCACGACCAAACTGAGAGCATCAAACCTTTTTAGGCCTACTCGACTCGGAACCTAGTACGATACCGACTAAGTATCAGTAGAAAGGATGAATAGAATTCTCAATTATTCAAAAACTACCCGCACATACTGACAGACAAAGAGACGACCGCTGTAAGGACCAAGCGGACGTCTAAACAGACCGCGACGAATGACGCCTTTTGAGCGACCCAGGCAAACATTGGGTTTTCATACGCCGGCAGAACAATTTAGCCAATGTGTTGCGTCGACCGGTTGAGGTCGCAATCATATAGTAGCCAAATAGGTGGGCCGCTCATTCCCGATGGCTCTGGAAATGCACGAATCAGTTTGCCCGGGCTATCGCCGAATCCTTTACCTTCGCATCGCCTGCAACGCCAAGCTATCAGACCAACTGCAGGGCGGCGTGGACGTCGATAAGGCCAGCCCCGGTTGCGGCCGCACCCCGCAAGGGCGGTCTGCCGGGATTGCTGGCCGGGTTCGCTGCACCGAACCGAACCCGTCGAGCGCTTTGCGCTAAAGCTTGCCCGACATCCGCGGGCGTCAAGCCTGGATTTCGTTGAAGTAATAGTGCGCATGCACCGGCAAGCTGCGGTGCGGCGGCCGATGTTCCACTGAAGACCCCCCACCCGTCATTTGGCTGCGACCCATCGACCATGGCTTGTGCGACATCTATGGCGCAGCCTTCCGGTATTGGTAATGCAATATACGCCGCACCGTTGCTTGCTCGACCAACGAGGCCTGAGTAATCTGGCACGCGGCGCCCCGGATAGATTTGACTCGTAAAAGCGCTCGCGTAATCTGAAGCTTCCATACGGCCATTCGGATCAACAAAGACACCGCCGGCCGAGATAACCTCGGGCATCATGCCCGGAAAGGTAATGTGTCCGTTCCCGGCCGAGAACACTACCACGATACCTGAAGCCACGGCCGCTTGAATCTCTGCTTCCAGGGCAATCAAGCTATTAGGCAGTTGTGTAAGCGGGCGACCAGTGTTTCCATCCCGCAGGTCGAATCCGAGGCTAACTGAGATCACGTGGGGGTCATGCTGCAATGCCTCCTGGAACCCTTCCAATATCGTTGCGCCGCCAGTTGGATCCGATTCGTTGTCTAGTTTTATACCTATGAATTCAACGTCAGGCGCCATACCAAGGAGATTTGCCGATTCGCCGGTTCCATGACCATTACCATCTTGGTCCACCTGGGTGGCGGTACCAGCCAGTACTGTCCGCGTGTTATATCCTCGCTCCACAAAATAAGGGTGGGTATGGGCAAACCCCGAGTCGATCATAGCCACGCGAATATCCCTGCCGGTGATGCCGTCTCGATGTGCCCGTTCCGCATTTAGTAACACTGAAACCTCTGGGACATCGAGGTGGTGATAGCTGAGGCGCAGTTGTAAAGAAAGGGGCGAGGGTTCATCTCGGTCAAAGCGTTGATTCATGTAGATATGAGGCCACTGTATGTAGGCGTCATCGATAACTTTGGCCAAACGTGGATTCTCTTCCCACGGCGCGTCAGCGGCAGGAAAGTAAACGGAGTCGGCGCTTACGATCGTGCCCGCGGGCTGATTCAGCGACATGGTCGTGAGTTTCGTGTTGAAAGCTCTTTCAAAGCTCCGACGTGAACCTCTGACAGAAACACTCACATTGCCACGGCCGGAAACCTCGAAGCCCAACCTTCGTAACGCACGTACTGCGCTTTGAACCATACTTTTCGTGGGGCGCATGTTTCTAATCGAAATGTCTTTTCCGCTGCGCCTACATGCTACCGGCCCCAGTCCGCCTCTGCTGGCGCGGAAAGTCACCGCAATACTAAGCTTTCTGCCAGGCCCTATTGAACCGCGCTTGTCCTGAGAAATGATCATCGTTTCTGCTCCTGAATTTAATACGAACTAATGGTTCATACGTCTCGAGTCTATGTCAAAGGTAGGAATTAAAGTCGACGTGGCGGTGGTATCATGGTTATTTGTCGAACAAACGGTTCCAGTTCAGTCGGTACCGTAAGCGATTCCTCAGTGTAGAATCCCCCGGCAGTACCCATATCTCTGTCTCCAGGCGGCTCCGCTGCTATCTCTTTGGGTGAGATCCCAAAGAGGTCCTTAAATTCGTCCAAGTCCATTCTGCATGAGACGGTAGCCTTCCCAATCCCTGTAACCTCTATCCCTAAACGTTCCAGGGCCTGCGTTAGCTCACGCCGAAGCTCATCGCCGACCACCGCCGCCTCTTTTAGGATCATGGCAATTGGCGCTGATTTACGCGGATTCATAGGGTTCTTCGCGCTGGTGGCCCACGAAAAATAGTGAAGTTCCCGTAGACTTTGAGCCGGAAAGAACAGCCCAAAAGACCCAAGACAAATAGCGCTCCAAGGTAACTGTAGAATGAGATCGTGCTGACCGGCTTAAGAATACGGTATGGGACATCGATCAATCTTTTCTTTCCTATGCAATCTCTAGAGACTCTAACGTAACAAGGGCCGGCCCAGACCACCGCTATACCAGGAATTTCGTGGCCTAAACGTTAACGCGGGTTAGCTCTTGGCCTCTTCAAAATGGGCACGGGTAAGAATGAGACCGATGATATATAGGATTAACGCGGTCACCGTCCCTGCAAAAAAAATCATGCCTGGTCCTTGTGCCGCTTCGGCGCCACTCAGGCCCTGGTGGGTCAATGCATTCCCCACAACGTGGCCGCCATGAATACCGATACCCATAAGCGCGATCGCCCACCAGCTCCAGGGTTGTCGTTGTTTGAGCGGGATCCAGGTCACGACGACAATCATGATGCAAGTGATTTGCGTGTAGAACAGCCCGGTGATTGCGTGAAACATCGCATGGTCCGGCCATCCCGCCTCCCGCCAGTGGAAGTAGGCACCGCGTGTGTCGATTATAAAAAAGGTTACAGCAAGGACAGTGAAGAGCCACATACCTGCCTTGGTTCGCTTCGAAAGTTCCATAAGTCCTCCTCGCAAAGCCCGCTCGATTAGCAACGTTATTTCGATTGCTCGTTATTCCCGGCCGCTTCTTACCTGCGGTGTTTGTTCACAAATTCCACGAGCCTGGGGAAGATATCAACGTGACAGTTCTTGCCCATGAAGACATCTTGATGCCCATAGTTAGGAAACACGTGGAGCTCATGGCGACCGGGCACGATCTTTTGCAGCCGTTCATAGCAGAGGATATTCGAGTCGGTAAAGACTTTGTTGACTTCACCGGTCATGAACAGCACCGGCGTCTCGATCTCTTTCGCGTAATCAAAGTAATTATCGGGTAGGGCCTTGTATTTCGGGTTATCCGGATCGTGCTTGACCGCCGTATTGTTCGCGGACACCATTTTGCGCACGTGGCGGTAATAATTGACGCTCACCCCGCCGTACAGGTCCCCGCCACGGCGGTGTGTAACATCGTGCAAGTTCTCATGTCGGTATAAGGCAGGAAAACCAGTTCCCCACATGAAACTCAGCATGTGACACTCCGGTACATTGCATTCACGATGGTGGGCCGAAATTAACCACGCCAGTATCTTCCCGACCGAAAACCCGGGCTGGCGGCGCCAGTAGGGATTGATGTACTCGATGCCGGTCAAGTAATCGCATAGGAACGGCCCCATACCGAGCTTCACGCGCGACCATACAGGGATCCGTGGGGTCAACGCCACGCTGTTTGCAATCACGCTGGTGATACCGTCCACTGCCTTGCCGAATAGACTCATCATGAACGATACCGAGCCGAGGCAATGACAGATGACGTGGATCCTTCGGTCCGGACCGATTTGTTCCCGTATCGTCGCTAGCGCCAGCGGATAGTCATACAGCGCGATGTCATCCATATTGAATCGGTTGCGGGCGAGGTTGTAGCCAAAGCGGTTACTCATCCGGTAATCCAGCGTCCACACATCGGTAAACTCATGGTCGAGCAGATATTGCACGAGATTGTAATGCTCCGGCATGATGAACATATCGCTCGACGTCGTCAGGCCGTGAATGATGAGGACAACATCGTCGCTGGGTGCCCGCTGGAAGCGCAACAGACTGAGACTCAGTTTATCGGCGGTCACGAAAGGGTGGGTGCTAAGTGCCGCATCGGTGACGCCTTCGGTGGTGTAAAGCGGGATCTCTCTTCCGTAGCGATCCATTTCTGGCAGACACGACCTACCGTACACCTCCCATAAACTACCGAGAAAATACTTGCCGAACTTGTCAATGCCTTCAACCCGGTCCGAGAAGGTCGGGCCATCGGCCCGCATCGTGGTCAACTGCTTCATAAGATCGAGCAACTGGATCCTGAGGATGCCCGCCGCCACGATCTCGGCGGCGGCCTCCTTTTCCTGCGTTATACGGCCCTTAAAGATGTTGGTATACAGGGTGGTGGTATCTTTCCAAATGTCCGGACCAACATTGTCCTGCACCGCTTTAAACCCACTGAGGGTGAGCACTCGGCCGTCGGCATCGCGGAAGAACAGCCGGTAGCACATCTTCTTGCGATTCAGATCGGCCGCGTCGATGAATAGGTTGAATGTGCCCTCCTCTACCGGTCGCTTGCCGCCCAATTGCTCGCACTTGACGTAGCCGATGGCCTCGGCCTCGTGTTCCGGTGATACAACGAAATCGTCTAGGTCACTGATCTTGATCGTCAAGCGAAACATCAGGGCAGTGCCGTCTTGTTTACCCTGTTTGTAACCATCCTCGTAGTTGGTTTGGTTAAACGTGGCGAATCCCTTCATATCCTCGGTGAATTGAAACGATATCAATTTCCTTGGGGCATCCATGGTGCACCTCCTGATTAGCGTACAATATCCGCTACCACACCATCTGATCGGTAGGTCGTCGCCGAAGGGCCATCACGACTACGTCTACCGCAAGCGACATGGTGTGATCTTTATCGGTCATCGGCTCACAAATCGGCGTCCGGCGCGATGCCGGTAATACCTTCGGCCACGCGTTCCGACAACGCCGAAATAGTCGCGACCGGATTGGCACCCACCGCGGTCGGAAGAATCGCACCGTCGGCCACGTACAAGCGCTTGTAGCCAAACACCTGGCCCATGGTCTCCGGCCTGGCGCTGGTCACGCCGTCGGCCGGCTTGTCGGCCAGGCTACAACCGCCGAGCGCATGAACAGTAATGTTCCGGCGAAACGGCCAAGACCAGGTGGGTAGGGGGAGGAATGCCTTCGCATGCGTGCTGGCGCGAAACCGTTTCCCGGCCCTAAGGATGGCGCGGTATAAGGGCAGGCTATCCTTATAAGGCCAATCGACGTGGATGTAACCGTTGTCGTTTAGCGTCATCGTTCCATTGGCCCGGTCCAGACCCATGCACAGCAAGACGCTACTGCGATAGGACAGGTCGCCACTCAGCAGCTCGTTGAAGGCGTAGCCGATGCGCCCGGTAGACGTGCCGAGGAACCAGCGGCGAAAGACATCCTTCACCGTCTTCGAGATCGCCGACAGATGCGACATACGCGGGCGCACGCCTTCCACGTACCAGGCCGCGAACGCCGGGTAGCCGGCATCCTCCAGGACGAAGGCGCGCTCCCGATCGAAATCGTCGAACAAATTGTAATCGGTGCGTTGCGTGATCGTCGGCCCATAGTTGGGATCGGCGGGATACTTGCCGGCAACCACAAAGGAAACAAAATCGCCATTTCCGGAGAACCGCTTGCCCAAATTGCTATTAATTGCCGGCAAGGTCTTGTACAGGTCGCGGCAGCGCAACAATAACTCGGTGGAACCCAGCGCCCCCGCAGACACCACCACCCGGCGCGTGAGCGTCGTGTGTTCCTGTTTTTTATTCAGGTCGCGAAAATATAACCGATAACCATGTTCACCGTCGGCGCCGGGATCGTCGTCGCCGTTCGCATTGACCGGGACGATCTTCTGCGCCAGATGCTCGGTTCGGACTTTGGCCTTGTAGCGGTTCTCAGCCACGAATAGATAGTTGAGATCGACGGTGTTCTTTGAGTGCGTGTTGCAGCCGACATCACACTCACCACAGTACACACACGAGGTCTGAACCGCCCCGTAGCGATTTCTCTCTTGCTCGCCGATGGCAGTTGGATTCTCGAAGTCGTTACCAAAAAAGACACTGATGTCTACCAGCTTGGAGTCGCGGCCGTTCTCTTTGGCGAGTTGCTGATAAAGTTCGGTTCGGACGATGCGACGGCGTGGATCGTCGTTTTGTGGAATGGGGCGCGAGCCCAACACCGATTTAACCACGTCATAGTAGGGCTGCAACGTGTGTTTGTTGCAGCTCGCGGGCCAGCCTTGTTCAAATACAACGTCCGGCGGCGGCAGAAACACATTGGCATAAATCAACGACCCGCCCCCTAGGCCCGCGGCTACCACGGCGTCTATGTGGCCGTAGTTGCGGATATCGAACATGCCGTGGAGCTCGTCCCGGCAGATGTGCTTTGGACGCGCCCGGTGTTCGGCCGGGAGGTTCCAGAAATTGCGCGCCATAGCGTGCGACGAGCGCGGGAACGAGCCCATCGGATAACGCTTACCGCGCTCCAAGACCATGACCTTGGCCGGCCATTTCTTTGCCAATCGGCAAGCGGTGATCGCACCGCCAAAACCACTACCGATCACCACGGCTTCATAATCGTATTTCACGGATCGCGAAACCATTTAACCTAATAACTTATTGGAAGACGCAAATCGTGGCTGCGAGATACTGAACTAGGACACTGTGAATTATTCACATTGTAAACTCCGTGAGTTGCGCTAAAAGTTGCCCCGGTTGATCAACGCCATCGTCTCGCCACTTCAACAACGAGTCGGCTGGTCGATCGTCACATCAATACGCTTGCCATGATCGATGCCGTCGACCCAATTCGTTCGGCGCCGTCGCTGTCGGTTCAGGCGGATGTGAGCTTGCCGATCAGTTTGTCGAGCTGCGCCACCGCCTTCGGGTCGTCCTGCAATGCCTGACGCTGGATCTTGAAGTTTTCAACTGTAGTTTCTCGCATCCAGTCATGGGCAGGAATACCGATGAGGTCGATGGAAAGGTCTTGCGCCGCCGTCCAGTCCCGGTCAGCGCTGGCGAGTTGCAACTTAGTAGCGCACTGCCAGTAACGCTCCATGTCGTCTTTTGGTTTTGGCGCCCGCTCGACGGCGAATCGAACGACCGGTATCAGCTTCTGGAGCGCCTCGAAGTCGCTCTTGTCTCCTCGTCGCAACCGCAAAGTAACGGCATTGACACCAGGATAGTAATCGCGGGGATCCTGGCGAAAGCCGGCTTCGTAGCTGTCGATGGCTCGCCGCAGCATGGCCTGGGCCATGTCCTCGTTGCCGCGGTTACTCTCGGCGTCGAAATGACCCTTGTAGATGCGTCCTAGGATGCCGAACGTTTCGCTGCTACGCTCGTCTTCGGATATCTCCTCGATCGTCGCGATGGCCTTGTTGCGGTAACGAGTGGCTTGATCGCGATCGCCGTCCTTGGCACTGTGCTCGGCGAGCCGATTCAAGGCGAGCGCCAGTTGTTCCCTTGCCACCTGGGTGCGCTTTAGCTCTGTTGGCAGGCGTTCGAACAAGGCCGTCATACGATCGTAGGCCTTCTTCTCTCGATAAGCGAGATAGATCGAGAGCAATGCCGTGTGGAGCTGGGCCACCGTATCAGGACCGGCGCAGACCTCGTCTTCGAGCGATACCAGCGTCTTGATCGCTTCATCTGTATCCGGGTTCTGAATCGCTTCCGCCACCTGGGTGCCGATGTCACTGGCGAATTCTATGCGGTGCAAGAACAAATCAGTTTTCTGGTGTTCGACGCGTGCACTCGACCCATAAGCGGTTATCTGCATGATGGGGTTGTCACTGGGAAGTTCGCCGCTGCGGGCAAGGCGAAGACGCTTGCCGAGCTCCGCCGACAATGTCGCAGCCGCAGCCTGACTCAGTACCCCGTTCTCGTCGAGGTCATACGGCAGCGCGCGCAGTGGCGCAAAATCAAACGGCAGCTGGTCGAGCGACTCGCCGCGGCCGCAGATCAGCAGGGTCATGCCGGCGTTGGCGCCGTGACGGACGCCGATCTCGTAAGTCACGTTGGGGTTAGCGAAGGTGAGGTCAGCAACGACATATTCTGCGAGCAGTAGGCGCTCGAACATCGCCTTGTGAATGAAACCACCCGACTCTTCGAAGTCGGCGCGTTTGCTCTCCAGCCCGGCGCCCTCTACCGCGTCGTGGATCACCTCGTGGATCTTGTCGAAATCGATGACCGGCTTGTCCTTGCCCGGCGGCGCCTTCTTGCCGAAGGGCATGGCGATGAAGCACATGGGACGGGGTGCTTGTCTGGGCATGGGTCCTTCTGGTCAGTGGTCTATATTTCGTGGCCGATATACCGAGATACCACAGCTACGTCGCTGAAACAATCATCCCCTCCAGCGCGTATAGGGATCGCCGCTTCGCTTGCAGACCGATCTGACGTCGGCCTAGCTGGCCTTACGCAGGACGAATGCACTATGGATTAAGTGTCTTTGTCGAGTAGCGATTCAACCGTACTTAGAAGGGCTTGCGCCTTTGCCAGCTCCCGGGGACGTGCGCCTGCCAAACCCTTGAGGGCTTTACGGCACCAAGGCACCACGTCCTCGATTCGTCCGCACACCCAGAAAAGCTGCGCCGTTTGTAGCGCGACTATCCCGCGCTGGATCTTGTGGGCCTCGTTGCCCTCGATTTGTGAATAAGCCGCCTTGAGGATCGCCAACGCCTGCTCGATATGGCCTCGTCTCCCGGCCAGAGTAGCGAGCTCAGTCACTGCCTCGATCCAGCCCACCCAGTTTCCGCTGTTGAACAAGACACCGGCGGCGGCGTGAAAATCCGCCTCGGCCTCGTCCCAGCGCTCGCGGCTCATGGCCAGCCAGCCGCGCGTGCGCAATGCGGCCGCGACCTGGCTCCAGCGGCCATCCATGGTGTGAATCGCCAGGGCACGACGCAACAGCGGCTCGGCTTCGTCGACGCGGTCAGGGTCCTCGGTCAAGAGTTGTGCGTAGTTCCGAAGACCACGGCCCAAGGCCGAGGCCCACAACGGATCCATGCGTTCGGGGTCGACCTTCGCCCGCTCGAGGTGTCCGATTGATTCGAGGTAAAGGCGTTCGGCTTGCGCGTGGTCCCCGAGCTCGTAGGCCAGGTATCCCAACTCAAGGCCCACCCGCCCCAGGTCCCGAGGGTTGCCGTCGTTTACCGCTCTTTGTTGAGCCTGTTGGTATGCCCGCCGCGCTCGATCGTTATACCCGCTTCGCTGCTCAAGATTGGCGTGCAGCAGCTCGGCTTCGAATGGCGCGAGTGATTTTAGCTTGTCGATGCATTGCAGCGCCTTCTCCTGGCGGCGCAATCGGATAAGGGCCCAATATCCGGCCTGGTGGTAACGCACCTGCTCGAAATCAGACCAGGCCTCCACCTGACCCGACAACCTTTCCCAATCTCGAGCCGCTGCCTCATATTGACCGGACTCGACGAGTTCATGGAGCCTTTCGGGTAACGACGCTTTTTGTTTTTGTGAGTTGCCTCGTTGGTTGTCCTGGGTAACGAGGACCACCGCCACGTTTTTCGGCGGGCGAACGAATTGCTCTACGAGCCGAAGCTCGCGATCGTCGATCTCCGACCAAATCAATAAGGATCTCTCATAACTGGCGAGTGCATCCATCAAGGCAAGGAAGCCGTCGCCAGGATGAACCCCGTCCGACTTTTGTGCTGACAGATGCGAGACCGGCCGATGCCCCGACAGCTGCACAACGGCGCCGCGAAACCGATCGACAAGATCGGTGGCTATCGGTGTCGAAAAATGCGTCGCCTCCAAGCGCACGGCGTGCCCCGGCATCACCTGTTGTAGCACTTGCGCGAGTTCGCTCGGCGTTTTTGATTTCTGCTCCGAGGAGCACCAAGCCTCCGGTGGCAATCGCGGTCCGAACTGGGTCGCGGGCGACAGGTCAACCGGACGATGAAGCCAAAGGGTCATCGATACCCAATCGCAGCCCCTGGGGTCGTTTCGGTATAGCCGCTGACGTTCCCCCACGATCGCCGTTTCCGGGTCGAATGCCTCTCTCGGCCTGAACACCTGAGTATAAAAGCTCTCTGCAATCTCTGCCGCGCTCGCGTGTCGCAATGGCGTGGTGAACGCCAACACAAAGTTCGTGCCGTGCCGGTGAAAGTGCAACGCCGGCGACGCGCCCCACGACTGGATCTTGCCTGAAAAGCAACTCCACAGCAGAACCATGAGCCGCTTGCCTACGCGTTGACTCAGCGTTTCCGGGCCAGCCGCCCATCCGGTGGCGGCAGAGAACTCGCTCGTGCGTGGATCACCGTGGGCCTCAATGGTCACGATCGAGGCGCTGAGCTCGTCGAAGCGTTGTGCCGATAGTTCGTTTTCAGAATCTGGTCTTAGCGGCAAGCTATGGAGCCGTTCGCACAGCCGACGGTCGGGTGCCGACTTCAAGGCGTTGAGCGAGTTGCCGGGGGTGTCCGGCCCGGCCAACGCGAAAATCTTCAACTGGTCATCGGCCGCCTCCGGGTTGGGGTCAAACCCTTCCAGGGCGTGGCGTACGAGCGAGACGTCGCCTTCGGCGAGCATTCGGCGCCCTTGTTCGAAGTCCACCATCGCCTCCCACGGAAGTTGGTGGATCTCCGGGCGGTCGCTCGCAATCACCAGACGCCGCGGTCCCGAATCAGACTTGAGGAAGGCGTGAAGCTCAGGACCCAGCTCGGTGATCGCTTTGAATAGCTCGGAACCGGTGGCCAGGATCTCGTTGTAACTCCGTCGTTCCAGGCTGCCTTCCGTGGCAAGTCGCAGGGCTCGCGCGCTCTTACTCCAGCCCTCATCCCCGAGTGGGCTTCGGAACCATCCGCCGCCATGAGACCGGCCGTCGATCTCCAGGCTAAATCGGTACTCGCGCTCGACATCGAGCGCCAACGTTTCGTCATGCGCGTGCCCCGGCAGGTCGAGCCGCAGGACGGCCGTTGTGCGCTGCCGATACGCCACCGCTTTGCTACGACTGCTGCGTTACATCGACGACCACCGATACCGGAAAATGATCGGACGCGGTGGCGGCCGGTTCATCCCGGTGAATCGTGGCTTCGTCCAAGCGACGTGTCATCGACGGAGACGCGAAGATGTAATCGAGCCGCGTCTTTTTGTAACGCGTGTGCGTGGGGTACGTGTAGTTCGGATCCACCTCCCTCAGAACATCGGTCAGCGCCGTCTGCGGATCCGTTCCCTGAAGAATATCGATCACCTTTTTATCCGGATCGTCGTTCATGTCGCCGGCCAGGATCAAGTCCTGGTCAATCAAGGTGCCACCGCCAAACACCGGTCCTTCGAAGATCGAGCGGATCTCTTGACCTTCGCTGCGTCGCTTTAGTTCAGAGGAGTCGCCACCCATCTTCGATTTCAGGTGTGAGACGAAGAAAAGAAAACGATAGGTCGGGGTTGCGTATAGTTCGACCCCCAGGAGGTCTCGCGAGAACTTCACCGCACGTCGCTCGGGGTCGCCGAATTCCCGGTCGTGGAAGGTCAATGATGAGCGCACCGCGAATCGGGTCGCTAGCGCCACATTAATCCCTCGCGGATCAGCCGCCGGAATGCAGACGAAACTCGTGAAAGTTGGCTCGTCCCGCCGTCGCAATCGCGGGTTAATCTTCTTTCTGAACAGGTCCGATAGGACCTTCTCATTCTGGACCTCTTGAAAAGCGATGGCGTCGGCCTGCAGGTCGATAATCATGTCCGCCAATGCCGTCAGCTGTTCGGCCGAGGCTGGCTCGGACTCCCGGCGAGTGTAGACGTCATGCTCTTTACCGAACAGGTTGTATACGTTGTACGAAGCGATTCGGAACTCCGGAACATCGGGAAGCTCTTCCGGTCGAGCCAGCACCTCACCAAGGGGCTCGACGCTGGCCATCTGGTAAGGAGCTAGAATCGGTGTCGAAGTTGTCATGACAAAATCTCCGTGGTTAACAAGTTTCCAGAATTGATAACGCGCGCGGTCGCTCCCGGTAACTGCGTTGCCCTCGTCTTAGACCTTGCGCCGCCTGAGTCGGCATTAAATTCTAGATCAGTTTAGGACAATCGGTCACGGTAATATTCACGCGGTTCATACCTTGTATTCTGCTGGTAACCGCGCTAGGTTACCGACCCAGCACAATAAAGTCAGCTACATTGCAAACGACGACTGGCTGGGGCTGGATCTCAAGACTCGCTAGTGCAGTAAGCAGGCGGTCTCGTCGAACCGGAATCAATCAGTTAGGGGATAGCCGTTCGAGCGTCACACGATCGGTCTTGGATGGAGACATGATACAGGGAGACATGACATGATGATGTCAGCCAATCGATTGGCGATTAGCCTGGTCGCATTCGCATTCATTCTAGCGGCATGTACTGAAGAGCAAGCAACACCTGTTTCTCAAGTAACACCTATTTCCCAGGCGGAAAGACCTCCCGTCTCGATTCCACTCGACAGCGCGAATCTTGCACTTGGAAACGCGAACTGGATGGCCGGGCTTGAAAAGAAGGCAGAATGGATCTGGAGCGGCCATCTGATTCCGCAGGGCTTCGAAAACAATTTAGGTAAGTTTTTTCTTCATATCCCGGCCGTATTCGAGGAGCAGCTCGACTTCTCGACGACGTTGATCTTCGATGAGCCGTCGTTTAGAAACGGCGAACAGATGTCCGGCTTCGTGGACCGCGTCACCCGAGAGCTTGTGATCAGTTATATCGCGCAGCGACGACGCTGCTGGTATTCGATGACCCATCACGCCCTACTGGGTACGATCACCGCGCGCAAGCACGGCCTCACGGATGATGCGATTGCAGCCAAGTGGAGTCACCTGCTCGAGTACCAATCGCACTCGCAGGACTACACACGCCTGGAGCGGGCAGCGCTTCGTTTCGCGGAGGCGTTCGCGACCAACACCAAGTCATACACAGACGCCGATTACCAAGAACTACGCGCGGCGTTTCGCGAGGAGAATGATCGTCGCTTCGCCGACGAATCGGGCTGGTTGGCCAAGCTGGGCGCGGCGCGGGCGGCACATACCTATGCGCTAGGGACCGGCAGCTCTGCAGAGCAGGCGAGCCGCCAAGCCCTCAAAGCCCAACAATCGGCCAACGCGGGAATCAGCGAGCAGGAAAACGAACGCAAGATCGATGCCCAAGTGGTCGAACTCGCATTTCTCGCGGCCCAGTTTGTCGCCCTCACCGACATGTTCACGGCCCTTAATATCCCGGATGAGGAGGGCCTTGCCGATGTCATGGTCGAGCAGGTACCCCCGTCGGTAATCGCGGTCATCAACGAGCTGAACAAGCGCGGCGGCGAGGGGTTGAACGGACTGCTTCCGCCGAGCGTCGACCTCCCGCTCGAGGCGATTCTCGCCGGCCGCGTTCGGGTTGAATCTGCGCCGCTTCGCGGGACTAGAGTGCCGTTGACATCCTTTGAGGCCGACCCGACCCTGGGAACGCGGGACAAAGGCGTGGCGGTGGGCGCGGTTCAGGTGGGCAGCTATGGGTGGGCCAACGGCCAGTTCTTTCCGGGGGGACTCGGGGCGCTGGTGCTCAACCACCCCGAGCTGGCGCGTCACGAACCGCCGTACTCCCTACCCTTGCTGTTCAACGAGGACGAGTACCGCAATGGGACGAACACCAGCGGTTTCATCGACCGGCGCTTCAAGGAACTGGCGCTGCAGAAGGTCTACCGACTTACCCGGAACCGGTACGGAGTCGAGCACCACACGATGTTTCTGTTCAATGAGTACGTGCGACAATATGGCGCCGGCCCCTATCGTCATCCCGACTTCAACGACGAGCAGGCGGCGGCCGCCATGCAGCGTGCGACGGATGCGTTTCAAAACGCGATCCTGCACCTGCGCGAGCATGACAAACACCCCGAACATTTTGGCGAGTTCGAACGGGCGCTGTTCTCCTGGATCGAGGCAGTCGTCAGACGCCCGCACTCCGCCTATCGTCTCGAGCCGGCGCTGCGTAGTGCACTCGATCGGCAGAATCGGGAGGAGGTCAAAGCCGGGATCCGTCGTCTCGACCGTACGCCTGATCTAGACGAGGACGGTGCATTTAAGCGGCTGCTCAACCACCAGGTGGCCGAGCTGGCAATGTTAGTGGGTCACATGGATGGGCTCGGCCGGGTATTGTCCATTCTGCGAACGGAAGGGGAGTCAGCGACCCAGATCGCAGCGGGAACAATCAACGCGGACGGGAGCTTGACGCCGGCGCTCGACGAACAGGGTCGCCTTCAGCTTACCGGTTACTACTCTAACCGGCCCGATTTTCTGGTGCTGCTGAGAATCCTCGGGATCCCCGAGGAAGTCCTCACGGCGAACGAACTGCTATTGAATCCACGATTGAACGAAAAAGTGAAGGCGCAGCTCGCAGCCGGGCAAAGCGAGATCCGAATCCCGGTGGCCGAGGCCCTTGAAACGGGGGAGTTTTGAGCGATGCCTAAATAGATAGAAGGATATCGGCTTTTATTTCCTATGCTGGCGCCAGAGAGGCAGCTCCAGAAAAATCCGGCTTCGCTGCAGCAAGCAAACGAGGACAAGCGTTCCCACTGTATCGCTTTCGTCGGAATGACCTATCCCGACTATCAGAAAAATTTCGAGAACATAATGATCGATGGAACCGTCGTGCAAATCTCGCACAACAAGTTCATTGTGCTGCTGAATGACGTGAGGTTGACCTCTTCACCCCAATGGAGCGAACCATTCTCACACCGACTGCCGATAATAATGCTTGAGAAAGCCGCCCAATCGGTCTCGCTGCGGACCATGCGGGAGGCGGGACTCCATGCCGTCTAGACGGGGGGTTCGTCGCGCTCGAACTGGAAGTTAAAGCTCTCGCCCCCGGTGATTTGCAAGCCGTCGTAGGGTGTCCAGAGGCCCTCCGGCAACGGGTGAGGCGGGATGCGCTGATCGTACACGGTCTCTGCCAATTCGGCCAGCTCGCGGATCCGCGAATCTTTCGCCTTGGCCTCAACCGACCAATGTTCCCAGTAGGCGACGTAGTCAGGCGACGTCGCCGCGATCGCGCCGTCAGGGCCGCCATGATTCTGTACCCGCTGCAACCAGGTGGCCACATGGCTCAGGAACTCTTGCTGATCGGTCCCCGTCCGAACACCCACGATAACGTTCACAGTTCCATACTGCCAGTCCACGGACTCGTCGAACAAGTAATAGCGACCGTCCGCGTTGATGTTCCCGCTGAAACGGTTGGGAAAGCCGGACAGGCTTCGGGTCAGATCAAACACTAGAGCGTGAAGATCGCTGTATGCCCTCCCGCCGACCGTTGTTTTCGCCAAGTGGTAGGTATTCTGAGACTCAGTTTCGCCTTCTCGATAGAAGACCAAGGCAATCTCATCTGGCGCCGCCGCAGGCTTCTCAACCGGTAAGACGGAAGGCAGATAGGCCGTAAGCCCTACCCTCGCTTGCATCTGCACGCTGATCGGGCAGAAGACCGATCCAAGCTTTTCGAAGAACGTCTCTTGCTTCAAGGTTGGTAAACGAAATCCCGTCCAGACGCGAACTGAATTCGGCGCTACGGGAATCAATTGTGACTGTGACACCGTTGTCTCCTTTTACAGGCATCAAGCGGTCAGGTGCTCGCACTCCAGTATTCCTTCCAACCGCGTATCAAGGTCGCATTGAGCGCATCGAGCGCAGTTTCTGTATCCTCGCCGCTTGTGCCAGTCTGCAGCAATGAAGCAACGCGCGCTTCTATCTCGCTGGTGATGCTTTGGTTGCTCATCACGCGACAGAGATATCCACCCTGGAGCAACGCGTGGATCTTACGCACCCCTGCCGCCGTCGGTTCAGGTTGAAAGGGGAGCCGTCTGTCAGTGACGAGGCTTCCGTGGACGGGAACCTTGACCGACGCGCTACCGGTCGTAAAGATCCCGGATACGCCGAGTTTGCCAAGCTCGAAGGCCTGATCCGGTTTCACCCCCCCGGACCAGAGTACCTTGAGACCCAAACCGTCCGCATGCCTCTGGAGTGCCCCGACATCGTCCATGGCAAGGACGCCGGGGTCGTTGGGGCCCCCGTCGGTGCGAAGGAGACGGTGCGGTTGGATGCGATCCGGTGCATCGACCAAGATTACCTTCGCACCGCGCTCGCTCACCATCTCCATCCATAGCCTCGCAGCCGCCACACATCGATCGCTTTCGAATACGTCGTCTTCGGTGACCAGGGCCGTGTCGACATAGAATGCCGGAATCGGTGTCCAGTCTGCCAGCCAGCGTTGGATGTGCTCAACGACGTACTTCTGCTGATCCAAACTCAACGGGAAAAGCCCGTATTTCGCTGCCGTTAGCCCTTCCTTGTGCGCTGAGTTCAAGCCCGTCCATACCGTGCGCGCTGCGGTCTCCGGATCAAGCTCATAGTGATAGGAAAGGGTCACCCCATGCTCCTTGGCGTGCATGAGGAGAGATCGCGCCGCTTCGGGGCGCAGAACATTCAACAGACCCTGGATGTTGATCCGGCGACGAGCCGCCTCGACCAACTTCCCATCGATCGCCACCTCCGGTACACCCAACTTGGCGGCGAGCGCCACCAGTTGTTTGATCTCAGCAATCTGCTCTTCCGTCTCGATCTCGTTCTCATAGACACGGAGAATGGAAAGACGGTGTAGGTCGCGCGAGCTCAAGGTGCCTTGTTCTCGTCCCGCTTCGATCTTCGATACCAGATCGGGAAGCATCTCAGACTGCTCTAACGATTCGACCAGGAGACGAATCGTCAAGGGGCGCGGGGTCCCATCGGGTGTTTTGATGAAGGGTTTGAACTGCTCGAAGATCGCATCCAGCCATGCCCGTTCGTCTGATGCTGCAGCGGTGACCGCGAACTCTGGCAACGGTTGATGAAGCCGAGTATTTACCCGCACGCCGACATTGGTGGTGCAGAACGTGCGTCCACTCGCGGCGGGGACGACTTGGGCGTACTCGGGTGGGCCGATCGGCACCTCACCGGCACTCCCCATACGTTCACCATCGATGATTACCCCAACGCACATCTCGTTGGGGGCCCCGTGGGCCTGGGCCTTTGCGGAAGCGTACGCCGCGTCAGCGATCGTCTGCGCCGCACTGCCTTCGTCGCTGACACCGAGGATAGGACCGAAGCGCTCGTTGTCGTAAGCCTCTATTGCTTTCTCTACCACAGCTTCCCTCCTGTCGTTCGAGAGCCCCCCTCGCGCTGCAAATCCTAACGCGTACCCTAGTGCTAGGCGGGAGCAATATCAACTCCCAGCACAAGGTTTCCTGCACGCTTGCATATCTTGCGGAGAATCGCTAAGTTTCCGAGCATTATAGTATGTAGACATCGCTTCGTGGAAGCTGTCGCACATCGCAATAATGCATTTGGGCAGAAGCGTTCGCGCATGCTTTCAATTCTATCCGGCTACGGGCACGACGACCACACTAAGGAGCAGATGCTATGACGAAGAAACAATCGGCAACTCAGGCAGCTCTTGCCTTCCGCACCAAGACTCTCGAAAAAAAAGCGAATATTCTTTCGGGCTCGACGGTTTATCTGTCGGGTCCAATGGACTTCGTAGCTTCCCGCAGAGAAGAGAAAGAGTTAGGTTGGCGCAATCGGGTCGGCCAGTTCCTTCGCGGCTACGGCGTTACCGTCTACGACCCCTGGTACAAGCCGCTCGCGAAGGGGCTCGGTGACTACGGCAGAGAAGACGAATTCACGACCGAGAAACGCGGAAACTGGACGTACGACGACTCCCCGGAGGGAGACCGAGTCCGGGCCGAGCTGTGCAGCGAGTTCTGGCCCACGCTACACATTGATCTGCGTATGACGGACACGGCCGACTTCCTGGTTGCCTTTGTCCCGACGAACATCTATAGCGTAGGCACGGTTCACGAGATCGTGATGGCGCGTTTGCAGCACAAGCCGGTCCTGTTCGTTTCGCCACCCGTCACGTTCCGAGCCTACGATAGCTTGGTCGCACACTTACAAGACAAGGGCGACGCAGAGGGCGAGGCGCTGCTGGAACAGTTGGCTCAGGAAGCTCCGCTACGGCCGAATACCAGCGCGACTCCGAGTATGTGGAACATGGCGCTGATTGATGGCCACTACTTCTTCGACGGATTCGGCTTCGAGAAATACCGGGAGAAATTCGGTTGGAAGACGCTCAGCGCGTTGGATCAACACGAACGGGAGTTTCCACCCCGCCGCCCGCTGCTGCCCTATCTGGAAAGTCTCAACCGGAAGATTCCCAAGCGCTACGACATAGAGCATGACGACTACGTCGAGAATCCGGAATGGCTGATCTTCGATGACGATGACCTCTAGCGCTAGGAAAGGCACATTGCGGAGGCGTCTCGATCAGGAAACCCCGAAGCGCTGCGACCTACAACAGGACAAGTACGTAGAGAATCCCGAGTGGCTTGTCTTCGACGATAAAGACTTATGATGCCACGGGTGGCCCGACCGCTAGCGGTTTTCCACCACCGGAATCTGGAAGCGACCTGTTTACTTGAATAGCAGCCTTTCCTCGTGCTTTTGGGTACCCTCCGTGTAATACGGCTCCGTCCAGGAGTCATCGGGTATCAGATAGCTCGCCTCGTTCGCCTCCTCATCGGACAGCTTGTTCAACCGGTTTCGCGCGTGGAAGTGGTTGAACAACCGCATGAATTCACCGAGAAAGATGTCGGCCACGCGCGTGTTGCCGCGGATGATCAGCATGTTCTCGTCGTTGTTGACGGTCGAGGCATCGCTGAAGTTCGCAGAGCCGGTGATGACCACCGGATCGTCCGACAGCGGATCGATGAGCATATACTTGGTGTGAAGATAACTGACGTGATCGTTGAGACCGGTTAGCGTTTCGATGAACTGATGGTGTTCATCTTCGCCGCCCTCGCGCGCGCGTAACGTGTCGCCCCACGCGATTCGGTTTTGCGGGCACTTGGCCATGGCGGGATACTTCTTTCGCATCAGGCCGCCGATACCCTCTAGCAGCAGATAGCGAAGGTACGGCTGTCCGCGATCCACTCTCTTCTTCTTCACCACCTTGTTAAAGATTTGGTTGGCGACGGCAAAAGCCGCCGTGAAATGAACTGAACTTTTAGCGGCCGCCAGCCGGTCAGCGTACCAATCGAGCATGGCTGTCGTCAGGCGGGGGCTAAACACCGGCGTGATGGAATTTGGTGGTGGCGGTCCCTTCAGGTCCGGCTGCTGCAAGACGGTCCAGTTGCGAATGCCTTTATCTGGAGGATCATTTTTCGATGACTTCTTTTTAGGGTTCGTCCGGAGCTTCTCCCAATACTCGAAGTACTTTTGCGCGACCTTTGTGTCGCGCACCACGTGACCGACGTTGGACTGGCCGAAGATTCCGCCCGCCGTGAAATTTGTCGAACCGGTCCAGACCTGAATGGGCTTGTCGTTTTTCAGCAGCACAATGAACTTATTGTGCGAGATCTGCGTGATGGTTCGATCGATCATCATGCCCTCGAAGTGTTCCAGACACTCGGGGTTGGTAATCCCGATCTGCCTCACTGCCGCGTCGGCTGCCTGACCGATGCTGTCCTTGTGCCACTCTCTTATCACCTCGCTATTCTTAAAAGTTTGCGGGTCATATTCACCGTCCTCATAGCTCACCGTAACGTCGGCATCGAAGTTCCGCTTAAGCCGTAGTAAGGACTGCGGTTTGGCGTGGTGCACGATCTTGACGTCGACGCCTCGCTCCAGGGCATCGACGAAGGCCTGAATGGCCGGGAGATGAGTAAACTCATACACCGCGGCCCGTAGCGAGTATTCGGGGCCTTCGGCCTGGCCGATGAAACCCAGCATGGCCTCCTCCAGCCCGCGCGACAGCCACTTATAGGCCGCCCGATCCGGCACATCTTCCGGCTTGACGAACTCACGCCATTCATCCCCGACCGTGTACCACTTGCGGTGGTGCTCGCCGAATCTGCGGCTATAGGCCTGACTGCCGGCGACGCCGCGGTTGAAGTAGACGGCGTGAACCTGATCCTCCGGATCTTCCGTCGTGATGGTCACTTCAACGCCCTCTCGCGGCTCAAGCGCCCCCGGTTCACCGTACACAGGTACAACGCGGTAGCTGTATGTCGTGTTCGGATCGACGACATAGTCACTCCACATAAAGGCTTGGATGGGTACCATTTCCGAATCAACACCTCCTCCGTTGACTGCTTCTTCGTCATGAACCCCTTCAAATATGCGGCCACCCGTCAGCGCTCTAAACCGACCAGCCTCCCCTTTCCGCTTGGAAATGCTAAACCCCAGCAAGCCCGTGGCCGCCTTCTCTGTCGCGTTCAGACCGAGCAGTACGACTTCTGTACCCGCAATAGCATGGACCGAAATGTCATTGTTCTTACCGCGCTTACGCATGAGCTGGTTCTCCCTATGTGAGGCGTTGGTCTAGGACCGCTACCCTAAGCGCGGTCAGTATAGCTACACCCAGAAACTCTATCGAGTTCGAGATTTGCGAACAACCGTTATGCGCGGCGCCGGTGGAGCGCTTGCCATAGCCGTTCGGCGCCCACGCCGACGACGTTGCAGACCACCGACAGATCCCACAGGCGCCCGAGAACAACCGGCAGAAATGGCAGTTGCCGAAACCAGATCATTCCCGCCACGATCACGAACGTGAAGAGCGTATCTACCGCGAGCAGGATATGCTCGCCATTTTCTCGTCCGGTATAGATGTCTATACGCCGGCCGATGTTGGAGAGCAGGCAATAGGACAGCGATCTTGGTAACGGCACCGAGAGGACGTTTAGCAGGATGTCCACAATGCCCCAAGCCATGATAACGGCGCCGAGGACCGGATTGACAAAGGCATACAGATGCCAGCCCGCACCCAGCTTGAACACACCGAAGGGGATACCAGTAAGCACTGCGGCCCAAAGCCGCCGACCGAGCGATTCGTCCAATGTTCTAACCTTTTCGTGGCTCTGCGTTGTGAATAGAACGCGCCAGCGAAGTGAGTTGTGCGGATGCGGAGAACCGTCGACTAGCGCTTAGTCAGGCGAATCTCCAACTAGGGATTGTATTTACCAAGACTGCGAACCGCAAAGCGGTAGCCAGCAGCTCCGCCAAGAGCTTAATTCGCTCGGCGAATGTCGCGCTGTTCAGAAGCGCTGGAAAGAAAAACGTTCATCTTGCGGCGCGCTTATTTGAACCACTGTCTACAAATGAGTCATCAATCCCTTGAAACACTATTCTCTGTGCAGCAGAACTATCCCAGCCTTTCGCCAATAACAAAATCCGTCGAGGACGAGCGCGGCAAGGTGGTTGCGGTGACGATCGGTCGGCACGATATCGATCTCACCGCCTGCGGCGACGAGCAGCAAAGGCTGGCTGCCCCCGTTCTAGAGTCTTCTTGAGAGCGATACCCACGGTTATTCGAGTGGAGCTTCGTGGAGCAATGTGCCGTCAGCCGCGTGCACGCGTTCGTAGAGCTTCATGCCCGAGAGCTCGAGGCTCAGGTAGCCGTGTGGCCCGTATTCGTTTTCATGGCCCTTGACGTACGGGTTGGGGCCGTCCAGGAACATCGCCGCCGGGAATTCGCTCGCGGACAGCTTGCGCCACTGTGTGCCATCCGGGTTCGCCTTGACTAGCGCCGTCCCATCGAGCTTTTCCCGGAAGTACGGAAAGCCGGAATGGCCCGCACACCGGCCATGAAATTTCCAACCAGGATGTCGATCGTAGAGCGCGCAGCGGTGCTCGTGTCCCCAGTACCAAGCGAAAACCTTTCCTGAACTTAGAATGCCGTCGAGTTTCTCGCGAAGATCTTTGCCACCACGCTCAAATCCAGAGAACGGTTGATGATGCGAGAAGAGAATCGCCGTCCTACCCTCGGCCTCCTCCAGCACGGTTCGGAGCCAGGCAAGCTGCTTCTTGGAGATGTCATGATCATCGTAGGCGGTATCGAGCCCAATCAAAAGCCAATTACCACTGGCAAGCAGGAAATTGCTGGCACCGCTGGGCTGCCCAAACAGCGACAGCGTGTCATCGAAATATGCCTTGCCGCCGGTGTACATCTCGTGGTTCGAATTGCAAGCACGACTGATCTTCGGCTTCTTCGGCCAGAACCTCAGAAAGTTCCTTTCGACCTCCTTTTTGGTCCCCGAGTAATACACATCGCCGAGATGAATGGCGAGGTCATAGGTTGGATTCGCGCCATCGATGCTCTCGGCGCAGACGGGAGCGCCGTAGCGCCCCGACCCCCAATCGCCCAAAATGGCCACGCGAACGTCGTTCGGTAGCACCTCCGGCGTGGTCGGTGGGTCGACCCATTGGTGCTTACCGAGAAGCCGCGATCCCCAGGTGAAGAAGCTGCCGGCCCAGCCCAAGTAGTCCTTCTCATCATACATGACCTCATAGCCCCCCTCGGGGGCGGTCACTAATTTCCCGTCCTTTTCGAGCTCGTCCGCATGGTCGGCGGCGTACTCGGAAAGAAACGAAAGCAGCAGTGAAGCCGGTCCGTGCTCGGGCGCGATCATCACATCACTGTAGCGTTCCTCGCGTTCTAGCTCGATGAGAGCCTGCTGAAGTCCGGCCTGCATCATGCCAAGCTGTAGGGCTTCCGTTGTGTCCGCCGCCGGCTTCGCACCATGCTGGATCGACTCCGTGAGCCCGGCCCTTACGAGCTTCCGAGTGCCGCTATATGAGACAATCACGTCAGTGGATTCGATGTTCATAGGACATCCTCCAGGTTGCCGTTTGTACAGTCTACTAACAAATCTTCGTTCATCTTAGATCGGCCGTTTGCGGGCGTGAACAGTCTGCCGATTTGACGGCGCACGCCACGCCTGGCTACCGGCTGCGAACTTGGTTGCGGTGGGTAGCTGTTGCTGCACTTGCGGTAGAGACCACCCGCAAAGTACGGGACTTCCACTCGGTTGGCAACAGCATCGCTACTCACCCCCTCAGCAACTCCTTATAGAATGATGTCGGCCGGACTTTCGATCGGGATCCGCGGCAGCAACTCGATCCGATCCAAAGGATCTCGATCAGACAAGTCGCTGAATGACAGCAGCGTTAGTCGCTCGATTTCACGGACCGGCACTTGATAAGTCTTGTACTCCCCGTAGACGAACTCGAGATCGTTCATAAAATCGGACTGGGTCAGCAGATAGGCGGTTGCCGCGAGTTGACCGGTCTGTCTATTGCGAAATACAACTACTTTCCAGTAGTCCTCTGGAATCTTGAGGCCGCGGTAGGTCTTGTCGGTCTCCTTGAAAACAGGTCCGGTAAACACCGTCACCTTGATGTCGTGGTTGTCCGCGTTGTCGAGGATGTAGTCCTCCAGAGCCAGCCAGCTTCTGGGATTGAAGCTTTGATGTTGCGGTGTGCAGTTGGTCCAAAAGAAGGTGTCGGCTAGCGCGGCCCTCGCTTCCTCGTGTGTGTCGCCCCAGGCGGGATCCAGCCTGCGCACGAGATGACCTCGGTGCAGATTGTTGTTGCTGTACAACTCCTGACCTGCTTGAAACTCTTCGCCCAATCGTGGGTCGGCGTGCCATTGATCTCGTGTCCGGCGCGGGCGTTTGGATTTCGCACCATCGATGTTGCAGGCGGTGTAGATCGCCATCCGCCGTTTCGCATTCATCAGCACCGAGTAGTGGATGTAGTTCAGAACGTTTTGATCACTACCGTCGACTGCGGCAACCAGCGGTATTAGCGGTTCCGTTGGCGCCGGCAGCGGTACTTCCATGGCAAGGAAATTGGCACTGTAGCCCTTGCGATTCTGCAACTCTTCAACCGTCGGCTGCGGTCGACGGACCTCAAGGTCATCCGCCGTCTCCCCTGGATCGGGGACGTGGATTTTCGTTCCGGATTCGATAGCGACCAGGCGTTTGCGAATGGCGCCAGCCGTCACGGCGAAGTTGTTCTCCACATAGGAGCCCGAGAAATGAAGTCCAAGGGCTTCACCCGTGGAAAGGCGAAGTACTAGCGAACCGGAGCTTCCGCCAAGTGTCGTACAGTCGTGTGTCAGTAAGGTTTTGTCCGGCCGCACGCCCGAAACGCGTCCCGGGGACAAACGTTTCACGTTATAGATACCTTTGAAGATATCCTGCATCACGAATTGGTCATTCCGGCTATCGTAGGCCGGATAGCCAATGACAACCACGTCTTCCTCGAATTCGGCGTCCGTGAGAGACAGTGGGACAGGTGCTGGTAGGTTGTCATCCCTTCTCACCCTGACCAGGGCCATATCCGGAAGAAAGTCGGCGTCATCCTCGACATGCAATACCTCGACAATCTCGATTTCGAACGTTTCAGGGGAGCCGTATTCCTCTTTGAAATCCACCTGTGCCTTGTACATGTCACCAAACAGATTAGCCCGAAAAACAAACCGGTTGTTGGCTTGCCTGGCGAAAATGATTGCCACATGCCGGTTGGTGATCATGACGTCGTCGGCAATCATCCATGCCGTACCTACGTACTCGTAGGTCGGATGATTGAGGAGCTCGAGCCGGCCCACCGAGGGGATCGCGCCCAGAATCTTGCTCCGATGTGGTTCGAGTCTCTCCCTGATAGATTGCAGCCGCGGTTGTTCGTAATTGTTATCCTTGATCAACAGCGCGGGCCGTCCCGTCGTCTGGACTATTGCCTCAAAATCGGTGAACGCCCCTTCGGAGATCAGCCCTCCCGACAACACCTCCTCCATTTCGTCTTCTTCCGGGAACTCGAACTTACCGTAGCTCTCCTGTGCGGATTGCTCGTAGAGCACTTGCCTGAGCTCGTCCACCACAACTTTGTCCCGCAAGAGCGACCTGATGGCTTCCTTCCTAAAGCTGTTCTTACGCATTACCATCTCCGGGCGAGGCTTTACACAGACTCGCCTAGTGGTTCAAGGGTAAAGGGCGGCATAAGAAAATACTTTCGGCTTCGCAGCAATGGTGTCGTCGATCTAATCAACCAATACCTCAAGTCAACCTTTTGCAGAAAAGCTTGCGCCACAACTTGAGCATGTGCTGGAGGTACATATCCCTCGTACGGACGACCAAGTGTGCCGCTCGAAGGCCCCACCGGACTACCTACCCGAAGGCAACCGCAACCTGGTGTTTGCATACGTCCTATCGCCGCCCGGTTTTCTTCCCGGCCTTGCTGAATATTTCAAAGCGTCCCATGTTCAAGAACCTCTTACAATTCCCCGCGCTGGAGTCAGTGGTGAAGCTCACCCTGTAGTTGGTTGATAATCGCTCGGATCAGCTTATATTATTCTCGGTGCTCAGCGACAGAGTCGAACTGCTCACACGTGCAAAAATCTACAAATAATGTCTTGCATAGCGTTGCCAGACACACTCCTGCTTCCGCTGACTGGTCGACGTGCAAGCTGGCGCCACCTGATGGATGGGTCGAATGGATGACAACATCTGTTTACTTAACTATTTTCGCTTTACAAATCCGTATATCCTTCGCTCCTTATCCGTTAACTGTCTGACCACACCGCGTATCTTTTCTTCATTGATTAGCCGTAGTATTGCCTCGTAGCTGCCTGGCCACACCCGCGCCGTCTCGTCGCCGGAGGCGGTGGCGAGGCGGGTGCCATCGGGCGAGAATGCGACCGACCAAACCGAATCGGTATGGCCCTGCAACACCTGCAGCGCCTGCCCACTTGCTAGATCCCACACCCGCACCGTCTTGTCATCTGAGGCGGTGGCGAGGCGAATGCCGTCGGGCGAGAACGCCACCGACCCCACCGAATCGGTATGGCCCTGCAACACCTGCAGCGCCTGCCCACTTGCTAGATCCCACAC
>JAOTYM010000032.1 GCA_029861845.1 Gammaproteobacteria bacterium
TCAACCGGGCGGCGACCCTTGCAACCGCCACCTCCAGCATCTTCCTCTCCAGTTCCAACTGCGGGGGCTGGCCCGATCGATCGCTGTCTGCGCTGAGCATGGCATCGACCGTTTCTGCCAGCGCGCCGGTACGCCGCGCATGCAGCGCAGTGATGCGCCGGTCAGTACGCTCGGCGATTGCACGGGCCTGGTTCCGAGCGCGATCAACGAATTCGACTGCCCACTTCTCACAAGCCTTAATCCCATCAAGTGCCCGCTGCTCCGCCTGCAACGCAGCGTTCATGGCCTCGTCCGAACTCGACGGTGTTACCGAAGACGTATTCTTGGACATGGGTCTATCTCTCCACATGAATGTCTGATCGAGACAAGGACAACCGATAGGTAGGGCGGATCGTAATATTTACGCCGTCTGACAAAGCTAACGCATAGCAACACCGCGAAGAAGGGGTTGTCGCCATGTCCGAGCCAGAAACTTGTTGCACGACATCGCACTCATGCAATCGTGACAGACTTCTGCGCATAGACCGTTGATCCAAGTCAAGGAGCTGTAAAACTTCTGCGGCAGCTGTTAACTATAATAAACAACTCGGGAAAACGGAGACCCATTTAGAGCAGCGCACGCCTCGGCGAGGTTGCTTACCTAGATGCCTATCTTGGGTCTACTTGCTTCGAATGTCAGCGACGTGCAACGAGTGCCCGCCGTGTCAGTATCGTAGCACTGATGACCACGGGCAAAATCATTTCGCCAAGCACAAGCAAATGTGGTGTGGCGACGAGTGCCATACCAAGCGCGACGCCGGGAGAGGTCGCTAATACTTATAGTAATGTGCGTTTAGATATTGAAGGACCGCCTTCACCTCCTCATCGCCCCAATCTAGCCGCAACTCACTGGCCCAACGGCGGATCCATGTTTCAACTGCCGTCAGCGATGTTGCTTTGCGATTTTCGCGGATGTGCGCTTGGCTTGTATGGCAGGCCGTACAGTGATTGGAGTAAAGCTCCATGCTACGCAGGGGACTTGCGGGCTGAGCCACGGCGACCGACCACCAAGCATTACAAACAATAATAATGATCCCTAATGTTCGGCGCATTGTTACACCCCCCATTCTTACAGGTTGAGGTTAGGTTCACAACGAACAAAAGGGGCCGCTCGTGCGACCCCTATGACTTACCTACTAGAGACCAATTTACTGCACGTCAACTGCAATCTTCTTCGGCTGGACTGCCTCAAGTTTGGGAAGAACCAGCTCAAGCATGCCGTCCTCATAGTGTGCCTTGACCTTGCCTTCGTCAACATCATTATCCAATCGGAGATGACGCATATATTTTCCGTACCGACGTTCTTGTCGGATAATGCGCCCCTTCTCTTTCTCCTCCGACTCTTCCTTGCTCTCTGCCCTAATCGTTAGCACGCCGTTCTGCAGGGTAATGTCGATATCCTCTTTCTTGATTCCGGGCAGCTCGGCTTGAACGACATACTCCTTATCTCGTTCGGTGACATTCATCGCCGGCACAAAAATTTGACCATTACCCCATCGCGGCATTGGCCTAAAGAAGCCTTGGAACAGATCATCGAACGGCTCATCCCCCCAGCCGAGTTTCCTTGCTGGAGATCTAATTAGCTCTGCCATATTTCACCTCCTCTTAAGGTTACCCAACCACGTATTATTAGACTACGCCGGCGTGGACATGTCGTTGATTTCGATCAAACTTGCTGCGCCTGTTTGACCAAAAATGATCGTCAGGGATATGGATGTCGCTACGGTCACGCTAAAGTGGGCGGCCCGTAGTAAGGTGAGTCGTTAATGGGTAGCAGATGAGGCGTCGGTAAAGCAAGCGCCGGCGATATTGGCGAGACATTCCCGGTCGACAATTCGGATCAGCCGGCGATCAACCTCCAATGCACCGTCCTTCTGCAGGTGGCTAAACGTGCGGCTAATCGTTTCTAACGTAAGCCCAAGATAGTTAGCGATATCCTGCCGCGACATGCTTAGATTAAACTCGCGGGCGGAAAACCCTCGCTCCGCAAAGCGGCTGGAAATATTCAGCAGGAAGGTAGCCAGACGCTCTTGTGCACTCTTATCACCGAGTAGCAATAGTACCTCTTGATCGCGCGAGATTCGCTGGCTCATGATCTTGTGCAATTGGTGATTGAGACTGGGCAGATGATCGGCAAGGTCCTGTAGGCGGTCAAACGGTACTGCGCAAACACTGGCCGTCTCCAACGCACTCGCGGCGGCTCGATACTCGCCATGTCCGAGGCCGGCGAGGCCAAGCAATTCTCCTGGAAGATGAAATCCGAGGATCTTTTCGTTGCCATCCTCGCCCAAAGAATAGGTCTTGAAAGAACCCGATCGCACGGCATAGAGCGATTTCAAACGGTCACCTTGGCAGAACAGATACTCCCCCCGATGTAATGGTCGTGGACGCTTAACTAGCTGATCGAGCCGCTCCATATCGGCGCTGTTAAGCCCTTGTGGTAAACATAGTTGTTGCAGGCTGCACCTACTGCAGGCAGTTTTGATGGCCGGAAAGTCGATTAGTTTGGTTTTTTGCATTCAGGAACCTTGGCAGTAAAGCCGGTCAACCATACCTCAAAGTCCAACTATCCTCGCCCACGATCACACATGCGAACTTGGCTGGCAATTACAAGTCCGCAAAGTCATTTCTTTGATACAGATCAAGAAACTGCAGGTTAATCATAGCCAATACGGCTGAGTTTGGCGATGCCTATTTCCGTTGTTTCAGTAAGGGCAAATGCCCGAAAGCAGCCGCCGTGACCTTCTCCTGGCTGGTCGTCATAGGGCCATGCGGTTCGTACCAGTGGGGTGAGATCATGGTATAAACCCCGACTAACACCAGCACCGCCGCCACCGATCGACGAAACGCGAGATGGCGAGTGAGCGTAGTCAGCCACTTTGCGGCCGCACCCATGGCCAATAACATCGGCAATGTACCGAGGCCGAATACCAACATGAAAGCGGCACCTGTCGCCGCGTCACCCGCGACTAAGGACCACGCGAGGGCGGCGTATACCAAGCCACACGGCAACCAACCCCACAGCAGCCCCACCGCAAACGCCTGCGTCGCATGTTTCACTGGCAGGTAGCGTCGACCAATGGGTTCGATACGGCGCCAGGCGTGGGCACCTAACTTTTCTAGGCTGCCCAGGGCTCGCGACCAGCCAGCCACGTACAGGCCGAGGGCAACCAGGAAACCACCCGCGATCAGCTGGCCAATAAGCCTGGCATTATCAAGCGACAAGGCACGAAGGGCTTGGCCACCCAACATACCCACAAACGCCCCCGCCAACACATAACTGCTAATACGGCCGATGTTATAGCACAGGATATAAGGAAGCATCCTCCTCGGCGAAGTGCGTATCGCCTGCGGTAGGCCCAGCGTGAGTGCACCGACAATGCCGCCACACATGCCGAGACAGTGGACCGAGCCCATCAGCCCGATAAGAAAAGCCGATATCAAGGCTATCTCAGTGCTGGGGCCAGTTATTGGCATGGTATTTCGTACACAAGCGTCGCCGCCTCATGGCCGTCCTGTCAATGTGACGTGAACTTGGTTATCGTCCGGTGATCGCATCGCGCCGACCAGGCGCCAGTTGCCGCCTTCCATCTGCAGATACCAGCGCCCTGGCGCCAACTTCGGTAGCAGTGATCGGTAACTGCTGTCCAAAGTACGATGTAAGACGAGCGTATGATCGAAACCGTCGCGCGTTGCGTGTGACAGCTTTAGTTTGAGCTGCCCAGGCAGTTGATTCAGCTGCTTTGCCGTTAGTCGCGCCATCACCAGGCCCAGATCATAATCGATAAGAACATCGGCCTCGATCCCATGTATGGCCGCCCACTGATCGCGCGCGAGTACACGATTTATGTCTTTCCCGCGCCAATAGTAATCATCTACAACGAGACCGTCGTTAGACATGATTGCCAGAAAGAACGTGGCCACACCGCCAATCACCGCCGCCAGCGGGATCGCGATCAACATCCATACCATTGGTTCGCGATACCAGACAGATTTTTCGTTCATGGACATCATCAACAACCTGCTGGCCCAAGAAAACGTGCGTCTTGCCGCACCAAGAGCTTAGGGTTATCCGAGGCGTGTAGTTTGAACGTGACGGCAGTGCTCGCTTTCGCAAGATCACATGGATGCGCCTGCAACCATACGGGAATCTCGCGTATCCCGCCGGCTTCTACGAGAATCTCACTATGTTCGATGTTCACGCCAAGCCCCTTAATACCTTCGGCGTTGACTACATACCGGTGCGGCTCATTATCCATATTGAGGATCTTCAAGATGTACACATTCTCTACAAGGCCGGCGTCAGTTTCGCGATAGAGCGTTTTACGATCGCGGGTGATATCGAGATCTAACGGCACCCGTAACAATACCGCGACAATCAGGGCCAAGCCGACAGCGGTAAGCAGGCTTGCGTAGATCACGACCCTTGCTCGCAGGATACGGTTGGGTTTGCCTGCGAGCTCGTTCTCCGTCGTATGGCGGATCAGACCTTTGGCATAACCCATCTTGTCCATAACCGTATCGCATGCATCTATGCAGGCGCCGCAGGCGATGCATTGATACTGGAGACCGTCGCGAATATCGATACCGGTTGGACATACCTGTATACAAAAGGTGCAGTCAATACAGTCACCTAGGCCCATCCCCTTATAGTCGTCACGGCGCTGGCGTGAACCGCGTGGCTCGCCCCGCGCCCCATCGTAGGAAATGATAAGCGTATCTCGATCAAACATGGCGCTCTGGAAGCGTGCATAGGGACATAGATAGATGCATACCTGTTCGCGCAGCCAGCCGGCATTGCCATAGGTCGCAAAGCCATAGAAGGCAATCCAGAATGTCTCCCAGGGGCCGAGCGAAAAGCCCAGGACAGACTGGGAGAGTTCACGGATGGGGGTGAAGTAACCCACGAAGGTAAAACCGGTCCATAGTGAGAACAGTATCCAAACAAAATGCTTGCTGCCTTTCTTGATGACTTTCTCTGAATTCCAAGGCTGCTTCGCGAGTTTCATCTGCTTAGGGCGATCGCCTTCGATCTTGCGCTCGATCCATAAGAATACTTCCGTCCATACCGTCTGCGGGCAGGTATAGCCGCACCACAGACGGCCCGCTACGGCAGTGAACAGGAACAGCGACAACGCAGAGATGATCAGTACGGCAGTAAGGTAGAATAGATCTTGCGGCCAGAACGTCCACCAGAACAGGTGAAACTTTCGCGCCGGCAGATCGATAAGAAACGCCTGCCGCCCTTCACCCCAATTGATCCAAGGCAAAAAATAGTAAACGCCGAGAGTGAGCGCGACCATGATGGTACGCCAGGTCGCAAAGACACCATGGACCGCGCGTGGATAGATAGACTCCCGTTGGGTATAGAGTGCGTGCTCAAGGCCGTCGTCCGTGCTGACCACGGTGACCGCTTTCTGTCGATCCTCTTGATCGTTCTTTGTGTTGCTTGTCTTCGGTCGTCGGTGTGTCTCGATTGGTGTCACTGAGCCTCTTTCTGATGCGACAGACTATAGACATAGGCCGCCAACAAATGAACCTTGGCTTCCCCTAGGAAGTCCGCGTGTGCCGGCATCTGTCCTTGACGGCCTTCCGCAATAGTCTTCATCACAACCCGTTGCGATCCACCATAGAGCCACTTATTATTTGTTAGATTCGGGGCGCCCATAGCCGGATTACCTTTCGCATCAGACCCGTGGCAGGCGATACACAGCTGTTTAAATTTCTGTTCACCTTCGCGAGCTACCTTTTCATCTACCTGACGTCCATTCAGACTTAGCACATATTCGGTTACGTTGAACACGCCTTCGCTGCCTAAGGCGCTCCCCCAGCCTGGCATCACGCCGGTGCGTCCGTTCATGATGCTGGTCTTTATTTGTTGCGGCTCACCGCCATAAAGCCAGTCGTCATCGCGCAAATTAGGGAAACCCGATCCACCACGGGCATCGGATCCATGACAGGTCGCGCAATAGTTGAGGAACAGGCGTTGCCCAGTCTTCAGTGCCTGCTGATCGCCGGCCAGCACGCTGATTTGCTCCCGAAAGTACGTTTCGTACAGCGGTCCGAAACGCTGGTCAGCGGCCTCGACTTCATCCTGGTACTGATTGAGCTGAGTCCATCCCAGCGTACCGGCGAAGTTGCCGAGACCGGGATACAACACTAGATAACCAATACCAAAAACGAGGGTTATGTAGTAAAGATTAAGCCACCAACGGGGTAACGGATTGTTTAACTCCTTGAGGTCTTGATCCCACACGTGGCCCATGGTCTTCGGTTTCTCTTGGGGCCTGCGTCTTGGTTCCGTCATCCATATATTAAGGATAAAGAGCGCGATGATCCCAGCAGCAACTAGAACGAAGATCAACCAACTCCAAAAAGCGCTCGTGAAATCAGCCATCTTGTTCCTCTTTCGGCGTCGACGCTGGCAATCCGGGCGTTTCATCATCTTCCAGTGGCACCCGTGCTGCCATGTCGAAGCTACTCTTTCGATTCTTACTCCATGCCCAGATGACAATACCGACAAACAGCACCATCAGTACGATCGTCCACAGGCTATGGAAAATGGTGAGGTCCAACCGTTATCTCCTTGTCTTTATCGTGGTGCCCAGCACCTGCAAGTAAGCGATCATCGCATCCATCTCCGTTTTTCCCTCGAGTTCCTTCGGCGCGTTTTCGATCTGTTCATCGCTGTAGGGATGACCCAACGTTCGCAATACACGCATCTTCTTTTGGATGTCACCTGTGCCTAGCATATTCTTGTCGAGCCAGGGATAACCCGGCATGATCGACTCGGGCACGACATCGCGCGGGTTGATCAGATGGATGCGATGCCATTCATCGCTATAACGGCCGCCGACGCGCGCCAAGTCTGGTCCGGTGCGTTTTGAGCCCCATTGGAATGGTCGATCGTAGACGAACTCACCGGCCACCGAGTAGTGGCCATAGCGTTCGGTTTCGGCGCGAAATGGCCGGATCATCTGCGAGTGACATGCCATGCACGACTCGCGGATGTATAGGTCGCGCCCAGTAAGTTGCAATGCGCTATAGGGTTTCAGTCCTTGCACCGGTTCGGTGGTAGATCTCTGGAAGAACAACGGCACGATCTCGACGATGCCGCCAATACTAACGACCAGGATCACCAGGACGACCATCAAGCCAACGCTTGTCTCAATCTTCTCATGTCCGGTTGCCATGCCAGTTCTCCCTAGCTCGCCGGCGCTGGGATGCGCGCCTCCACTGGCTTAGCGCCCACGATAGTGTTCCACAGGTTATATGCCATGATTAACATCCCACCGAGGAAGCACAGCCCACCTAACAAACGCACGATGTAGAATGGATGCATCGCTTGCACGCTTTCGACGAAGCTATATGTCAACGTGCCATCGGGATTGATTGCGCGCCACATCAATCCTTGCATCACACCCGAAATCCACATCGATGAGATGTAGAGCACGATACCGATGGTGGCTATCCAAAAGTGTGTATCGATCAGCTTGATGCTATAGATCTCGCGTCCGAAGAGCCGAGGAATAAGAAAATACATCGCACCGATCGAGACCATGGCGACCCAGCCAAGCGCACCCGAGTGTACGTGACCAATGGTCCAATCCGTGTAATGCGACAGGGCATTCACGGTTTTGATGGCCATCATGGGTCCCTCAAACGTAGACATGCCGTAGAACGAGACCGATACGATAAGAAACTTCAAAATTGGATCGCTGCGTAACTTCTGCCAGGCACCTGAGAGGGTCATGATACCGTTAATCATGCCGCCCCAACTTGGCGCCAACAGGATCAACGAAAAGACCATGCCTACAGACTGCACCCAGTCTGGCAAGGCGGTGTAATGCAGATGATGCGGTCCGGCCCAGATGTACGCAAAAATCAATGACCAGAAGTGGACCACCGATAGTCGATAGGAATATACCGGTCGGTTCGCCTGCTTAGGGATAAAGTAATACATGATCCCTAGAAACCCTGCCGTCAGGAAAAACCCCACTGCATTGTGCCCATACCACCACTGCACCATCGCGTCCTGCACGCCGGCATACACGGAATATGACTTGATCCAGGTCACAGGCAGCGCCAAGCTGTTAAAGACATGTAACACTGCAATGGTGAGGATGAAGGCGCCAAAGAACCAGTTAGCGACATAAATGTGGTTAATCTTGCGCTTGATGAGGGTGCCAAAAAACACGATCGCGTAGGCCACCCAGACTACTGTGATCAAGATATCGATCGGCCACTCAAGCTCGGCGTACTCCTTGGTGGTGGTGATTCCCAGCGGGAGCGTGACAGCAGCCAACACGATCACCGCCTGCCAACCCCAAAAGGTGAACGACGCCAAACCGTCGCTAAACAGGCGTACATGGCAGGTGCGTTGAACAACATAATACGATGTCGCAAACAAAGCGGACCCGCCGAAGGCGAAGACCACGGCATTCGTATGGAGGGCACGGAGCCGGCCGAAGGTAAGCCAGGGAATATCGAAATTTAAGATTGGCCACGCCATCTGAGCAGCAATCAGTACGCCCACCAGCATACCGACAATGCCCCAGACAATCGTCATGATGGCAAATTGACGGACGACTTTGTAGTTGTAAGTATCTGTCTTGGCCATGCTCCTTCCCTATTTTTCTTAATCGATCGCCCGTACCCCAATCGTCATCACTGCCGGACTTCGTATCATGGCACGACTAAGCGCTAGAATGTAAAGGCAGGTCCGGCGCCGACGCTCCACAATATTACCGTAGCGGCTAGCAGGCCTACCAACATCACCAGCCCCACCGCTAATACGGCGCTGGAAAACAGGAAGCCACGCTCCCTGGAAATGCCCATCATGATGGGCAGACCGGTATAGAGGAGATAAACGGTATAGGCGAGCGCCGGCAGGCCAATAATAAAATTCAACCACAAGATCGGATATAGCATCATGATGCCTATTAGAAACAACGGCGTGGCGGTGTGGGCAGAAAGTGCGATGCACTGCGATAGCGGTTGCTTGCTGCCATACGTTTGCCCCATCCAGTGAATCAGCGCACCGACCGTAAAGACCGCCACCAACATAGTGACGTAAAAGATAATAGCAATTGTCAATGCACTCTCATGGGTGAGTCTTGTCACCTCACTGGTAGCAATGCGCCATCCGACCTTGGTGGTTCCGAAATACCCCGCAACCGCGGGGATCGCCGCTAACAGTAGCACGTGTGAAAGAAGACTCTTGGTAATCGAGGATTGCTCTTGGCGCACCTTTTTCCATTCCTCCTCGGGATGCGCCAACAGCCCAGACATGACTTAGAATCATTATCTTCTCACAGTTATCCGCCGCGGATTCTCGGGTGAAGATCATCGCGGTGGTGAGAACGATCTGGAATCTTATGATGAACCGCAACCATTCTTAATTCAAGCGACAAATTAGTCATAACGCCGCTTGAAAAAACATAAGCATATCGTTAAGTTAACATCTTAATCCATGTCAAGACTAAAGCGCAGCGCTAGTCGCAGACTTGACGGGTCAGTTTCACAGGACCTTACATCACACGTCTTAACACGCCGGTAACCGTTACATGGCGAGCGATTTTACCCAGTCCGCAACCACGGCCGCGTTCGACTCCACGCCAGCAGCGGATTGCTTTCATTGTGGCCTACCAGTTCCGGATGGATCGGATTTCACTGTCCAGTTCGAAGGTGAGACCCGCCCGTTATGCTGCAAGGGCTGCGAAGCAGTAGCTGAGGCCATTATCGCCGGGGGCCTGTCGAACTTTTATAAGTTTCGCACGCGGCCAGCCGTAACCGGTCGCGAGGTTGTGCCGGCGTATCTACGTCAGGCCGAGAGCTATGATCATCCCCAGGCGCAGAAGAGCTTCGTACGCACTGAAGATAATGCGACCCGAGAGGCCTCACTGATCCTGGAAGGCATTGTTTGCGCTGCCTGCGCATGGCTTATCGAGCGACATATCGCGGCGTTACCCGGGGTGTCGCGGGTACAGATCAATTACGGCAACCACCGCGCACGCGTGAACTGGGACGACGCGCGCATTCATCTAAGCCACATCATTAAAGCGGTGGCTCGCATCGGTTACCGCGCCTACCCCTATGACCCTAGCCACCACGAACAAATCCTCGAGAATGCGCGAAAACTGCATCTGCGGCGACTCGGCGTCGCCGGGGTGATGGGGATGCAAGTAATGATATTGGCAGTGGCGCTGTATGCGGGGGGATGGTCGGGCATCGAACAGGAGTTCCACGATTTTTTCCGCATTCTGAGCCTTATACTTACCGTGCCGGTCGTACTGTATTCTGGTCAACCTTTCTTTCAGTCGGCCTGGCGTGATCTTAAGAACCTACAGCCCGGCATGGATGTGCCGGTTTCCTTGGGCATCGCCATAGCATTCATAGCCAGTGCGTGGGCCGCCATCAATGGAACTGGTCACGTCTATTTTGACTCGGTCGTTATGTTCGTATTCCTCTTGTTGACCGCACGCTACTTTGAGATGGTTGCGCGCAAGCGCGCGACCGAGGCCTGCGGATCACTGGTGCACCCGGTCCCTGAGTTAGCAACACGCCTAGCTCAATCGGGACAAACCCATGAAGAAGAGCACGTGTCGGTTAACGAATTGAGGTTTGGCGATTGTGTACTGGTGCGCCCGGGTGAAACTGTGCCGATTGACGGCCACATCGTTGACGGTCACTCGACCGTTGACGAATCATTGTTGACCGGTGAATCGATGCCACTGCCCAAAACGCCAGGCCAATCACTTCTAGCCGGGAGCATCAATATAGAAAGCCCGCTAACAATCAAAGCGGAAAGGCTTGGTCCAGATACGCGACTAGCCGCCATCGTGCGACTGCTAGACCGGGCGCAAAGCGAGAAACCCCCTATTGCAAGAATGGCGGACCGCGTGGCATCTTGGTTTGTCACCGCGGTGTTAGTGCTGGCCGCTGTCGTGGCTAGCTATTGGTGGTACGTCGATCCACAGCAGTGGCTACCTATCACCATTGCGGTTCTCGTTATCACTTGCCCCTGCGCGCTCTCACTTGCCACACCGGCGGCGATTACCGCGGCCACCGGCCGGCTAACGCGCTTGGGCCTGCTCGTCACTCGGGGTCATGCCCTTGAACGCCTCGCGCGCACGACCTATTTTGTATTCGACAAAACCGGCACGCTCACGTGCGGCCGGCTTCGCTTAGTGGAAACACAGGTATTCTCTGCCATGGACGCGCACACATGCCAGCGCTATGCGATAAGCCTTGAACAATATTCAGAGCACCCGATTGCCAAGGCCTTGTTCGACGCCTGTGCCAATCATCGGCGGTTGCCGGTAGCCAAACCCAGCGCTACACCTGGTCGTGGCGTACAGGGGCTCATTGGTGGCAAGCGCTTCGTACTCGGTACACCCGAGTTTGTGCATCGGCAGACGGGCTTGGCCTTGGAGGGTAATGAGTTGGCTCGCCTATATGAACAAGACTGTACCATCGTGCTCTTGGCTTCTGACGACATCGTACATGCAGCGTTTCTGTTGTTGGACGAAATTCGGCCCGGTGCTCGCGACCTGATCGATACCCTCAATGCCAGCGGGAAAACCGTGATGCTGATGACGGGGGATCATGAGCAAGCTGCACGGTATGTTGCTGATCGGATCGGCATCCACCACGTCAATTGGGACCTAACCCCCGAGATCAAGCTTGAACAAATAAGGATGCTACAGAAACAGGGCCAAATCGTGGCGATGGTCGGAGACGGCGTGAACGACGCGCCGGTGTTGGCCCAGGCCGATAGCTCGATTGCGATGGGCGGTGGTACTCGGCTAGCGGCGGTGGCGGCAGATATGATTCTGTTGTCGGAACAGCTGCCACATCTCGCTTCTGCTATCGAAATCGCGGACAAGACATTGAAGATCATTCGTCAGAATATGACGTGGGCCGTTTTGTACAATGTCATTGCGGTGCCGGCGGCGGCGCTGGGATTTGTCGCTCCATGGATAGCGGTGCTTGGTATGTCGGCAAGCTCGCTGCTGGTAGTCGCCAACGCCCTGCGTCTGGTAGGGGGTGGTACGCGCCAAGGTCTCGTGAACTGAACCATGGATATTCTCTATCTGCTTATACCGCTGGCACTGGTGCTGGTGGTGCTCATCGCGCTGGCGTTTCTCTGGAGTATCCGATCCGGCCAGTTCGACGATCTGGAAGGCCCCGCCCACAGAATCCTGATGGATGAAGATGAGCCGATCGCCGCCAACCACAACCAGGACACAACCCCGTCGCCCAGGCGATAACCAGCCAGACGTCCAGTGCTGGCGCCCCCGGATAGTGTTGATTTAGATCAAGGATTTTCCAGTGTCTTTGGGGGTATGTTTCTCCGCCGCGAAGAAAAGTAGTGTCAATTGCGACAGCCGCCCGACGGGTACCGGCGTCAAAACCGATATGTACCCAGCGCACCCTGAGCATTGTTAGGACTGCATAAATGAATACAGCTTGGCAAGAATCCGTGACTTTCGACGTCGAACTGATGCGTAAATACGACACGGCAGGCCCACACTACACATCCTATCCAAGCGCGGTGCAGTTCGACGAGCGATTCGGCGAAATCGAATATCGCGATTATGCGCAGCATAGCAATGGTGATCCGATACCACGCCCACTTTCGTTGTATTTTCACATCCCATTCTGCGCCACTATCTGTTACTACTGCGCATGTGACAAGATCGTGACCAAGAATCGTGCACGGGCGACGGCGTATGTTGAGCGACTAAGAAATGAAATAGCCCTACAAGGAAGATTGTTTGACCGAGATCGGCCTGTCAACCAACTCCATTGGGGAGGCGGTACGCCTACGTTTCTTGATCTTGAACAGATACGTGGATTAATGAAAGTCACGGGCGAACACTTTAGTCTGCGAACCGACGATGGCCGAGACTTTGGGATTGAGATCGATCCACGCGAGGTCGATGCCTCTGATATCGGACTATTGTGTGGCATCGGTTTCAATCGAATCAGTCTCGGAGTTCAGGACTTCGACCCGAATGTACAGAAGGCAGTTAACCGCATCCAATCCGAAGAACACACCTACGCGACCATCGATGCGGCGAGGCGCCATAAGTTCAAATCCATCAATGTCGATCTCATCTATGGTCTGCCGTTTCAAAACGTTGAAAGCTTCAGCCGAACTTTAGACAAGGTGGTAGACGCTAATCCCGATCGCATCTCCGTATTCAATTACGCCCACTTGCCAGACCGCTTTAAGGCCCAGCAACAAATCGACGCGGCTGCCTTACCCTCCCCTTCGGAGAAATTATCGATCTTGCAAAACACGGTCATGCATTTGACGTCGGCGGGTTACGCGTACATCGGAATGGAACACTTTGCTAAGCCGGACGATGGCCTCACGAAGGCTCAGACCAGTTACACACTGTGTCGCAACTTCCAAGGTTACTCTACACATGGGGATTGTGATTTGATTGGGTTAGGTGTGACCGCGATAGGGATGGTCGGTGACAGTTACTCTCAGAACGCTCACGGGCTGGATGAATATTACGATCGTATTGATCACGGCCGTCTTGCCGTGAATCGGGGTGTTGCACTTGCACCCGATGACAAACTGCGGCGCGCCATAATCTTGCAGCTCATTTGCCATTTTCAACTAGACATCAAAGCAGTCGAACGAAAATGGGACATCAAATTTACTGACTACTTTGCAGCTGAAATGCCAGTGCTAAAGACAATGAGGTTAGATGGCTTGCTCGCACTGAGCGAGGATATGCTTTATGTGCTGCCAACTGGTCGACTATTGATTCGCAACATCTGCATGGCGTTCGACAGGTATGTGGGCTAAAAAAAAGACTAAGGCGAGGTTTTGGCGAATTATCTGATGCTTGGACTCTAGCTCTCTCCCGGCGGGGGTCGATGAATCAGACCACGTAGCGCTTGTACATCACGCAAGATTATGTGGTTCGCATGAACATCAATGAGACTACTGTTGCGCAGCTTTGCCAGGATCCGGGACAGTGTTTCTGGCTGCATGGCGAGTCGACCCGCGATAGCACTCTTCGGTGTGGTCAGCAAGACTTCCGGGGATTCCTGAATATCTCGTGGGATCTGCTCAAGCAAGTAAGCAACCAAACGGTAAGTCGCGCTTTGCAGGGTTAGGCTTTCTATTTGGTTAACCAACATGTGCAGCCGGCGGCTCAACGATGCCAGCATCCCAAAGCAAGCATCGGCCGAACTAGTTAGGAGTTCGCGGAAAGGTGCATAGTGAAAGGCAAATAAGCGACTGTCGTGAATCGCCTGTGCACTCACCGGATAGCGGCCCTCAGTACCCATAAATAGCACCGCCTCGGCAAAAGTCTGACCCGGTTGCGTGATTTCTATGATCTTTTCATCACCCTCCGGGGACACACGGAAGAGTTTCATGAGCCCCTCCCGCAGCAAAAAGAAACGCTCAGCGCGCTGACCATGCGAAAACAATATCTCCCCCGCTCCAAGTCGGACTTGCTGCGCGCTCTTGATCAGACTCTGTAGATGTTCGTCGGACACTTGCGAGAACAGGTAGGCCCGGCGCAGCTCGGCCGCATAGCCTTGAACTTCATCCATCGCGCCATCATAACCGTTTACGGCCGCCAATTGACCCAGATCAAGGCAAATCCAGGCCCGACTCGCAAGAATTGCTTGGTTTCAGAGGCGTAGCTGACATGCGTGTCCGGCCCGGCACAGACCGGCGCCGGAAAAAATACGGTTGCACGCAACACCCACGCGGATCGACAGGCATGCCTTCCAGCCCATGGGGCTTGGACATAGACATCAATGAAGGTACAGTTACTGGTCTCGAGCTGGAGTCCTTCGTGCCAGCGGGCGCGACAAGTCTGGCGTGAGCTGGCCGATGAGGAACAGTTCACGCTGGACGTCATGGATGTGGCACAAAAAGAAGGTGAGGCGCTGATTGGTCGTTTGAAGCTTACGACCATCCCCGCCCTGCTGATCGATGACAAGCTGATCGCGATCGGCGTGCAGAGTAAAGAGGAGGCACGAAGTATCGTCAACGCCGCTCGTCATTAACGCCACTGAACGTTTGAGTTTTTGTTCCGCCGCGGCGGACGTAGATAATGCAACTAATTAAGGAGTAGACACCAATGAAAGGCAGTCGTGGGCATCCGCCGGTAAGAAACGTTCTCTTGATGGGCACGGTATTGGGGGCACTGACATTCAGCGGCTCTGTCGCCGCCGACGGTGAAGCGACCTACAATTCCGCATGCGTGGTGTGTCACGCCGCCGGGGTCGCGGGGGCCCCGATGCTAGGTGACAAGGCGGCCTGGGCGGCTCGTATCGCCAAGGGCAAAGACAGCTTGTACCAGAGCTCACTCAAGGGCCTCAACGCAATGCCCCCAAAAGGTGGCAATGCAAGTCTGAGCGATGCGGACGTCCAAGCGGCGGTCGATTATATGATATCGAAGGCGCAGTAAATCACGGCGTTGTCCGGAGGGTCGCTTAAGGGACAATGTCGCCGAACGGAAACGGATTTCGCGTAATCGCGACGGCGACGATATAAAGAAAGACGGCGAGCGCGCCGCACCAGGCGGTCATTCTAACGATACGGGTTGGACCCCACCTCAGCGCCACCATGCCCAGACCGATATAAGCCAATACGGCAATGAGTTTGGCCGACAACCACGCATGGGTGCCAGGAAACTGTTGAATGCGAACGGCTAGTACGATGGCCGAAATCAGCAGTACAGTGTCAATACAATGTGGCGCAAGCTTGACCCAGGCCTTTCTCAACATGGATGAGTCCATTAACATCCATATGCCGCGGGTGAAGAAAAATAGAAACGTTAGAATTGCACTGCCAATATGAATATATTTCCATGTCATGGAAGCTGTCTACTATACGATCACTGCCGTAGCGTTATATTTCATTTCTGATTGGCTTCTACAGCGCATTGAGATCGCGGCTGGCCGTCGCTTCGACCAGCGTACCCTCATTTTCTTTGCCATTCTGCTCAGCCTAGCGCTGATAAGTTTCGCTGGGATTCGCTCGATAATAGCCCCGTAATACCACAACTCCACCCACCCCGGCGAGGGTCGGACGGACTAGAGACCCCTCGCTAGCTTGCCGCCAATACTTAGATCGCGGCCAAACCCCACTTGATCTAGGTCAAGGCACCACCGCCCAAAAGCGCTTTCAATGCCGCCCTAAGGCACGGCTCCGCTCAGAAAAGGAGGACTTCAACATGACCGAGTCAGAAGAAAACACCAACCCATCCACACCGGGCGGCGAGGATGAACGTATCCCAGTCATGCAACGGCTGCTCGATAATCCATTCTTGTTACTGTTCCTGGGCGTCACTATTCCGACCGTGTTTTATGTCATCTGGGGCGTAATGGAAATCGTCACGATTCCAATCGCGAAGTAAAAGGGGGGGAAATCATGGCTGTCGTACCTCCAACTGAACGCATATGGTGGAAGGAGCGCATCGCCAAGGTCGAAATCATGTGGGTGGCCATCGCCTTCTTGTGGGGCCTGGTCATGTTTTTCATGATGATCTATTGGCATGGCGCAGGTAAGCAGAACATTTCTAATGAGGCCTATCGCACCGATCCCGCTGTATTCGCGCAAAAGGCACAGGCCATGGCGGAGCAATACAAGGTGCGCGAGGAGGCCGGGATTCCGGTTGTGCATCCACCCCCCGGTAGTGACGTATATCTGATCGCGCGCCTATGGCAATGGTGGCCGATCCTTGAGCTCGAAAAAGATAAGGCTTACCGGCTGCACCTCATGTCTATGGACTGGCAGCATGGTTTTTCTGCCCAGCCAGTCAACCTCAACCTACAGATTCACCCAAACTATGACATGGTGCTCACCGTCACGCCCGATCAGGCGGGGGAGTTCGGTATCATTTGTAACGAATATTGCGGCATTGGCCACCACACCATGGTGGGCAGACTCTACGTGAAAGAGTAAAGGGGGCGACCATGGCGACAGCGACTCAATTCCGCACCTGTCCCACAACCGGGCTGCGTGTCGATCTCAAGGCGGAGAACCTGATCAAGGCCAACGCGGTAGCAGCCGTGATCTTTCTTGCCGTTGGCGGATTTTTTGGCCTACTCGTCGGCCTTACCCGTTGGCCGGCGGTACACCTACTCCCGGCCGACTGGTTCTACTTAGCACTCACTGCGCATGGACTCGATGTGCTAATTGTGTGGATCATCTTCTTTGAAATGGCGATTCTGTATTTTGCCTCCGCCATTTTGTTGAATTCGCGACTGGCGGGACCGCGGTGGGCGTGGCTCGGTTTTGGCCTCATGGTCGTGGGCGCCGTCGTGGTAAATATCGCGGTGTTACAGGGCGGCTCGACCGTGATGTTTACCTCATACGTACCCATGAAGGCGGCGCCACATTTTTACCTCGGGATCATACTGTTCGCGGTAGGCGCACTGATTGGTTGTTTCGTGTTCTTCGGCACGCTGGTAGTCGCGAAAGAAGAACGTACCTACCAAGGATCGATACCGCTTGTTACGTTTGGCGCTTTGACTGCTGCCATTATCGCCGTATTCACCATCGCGTCCGGCGCCATTATCTTGATTCCGACGCTGTTATGGTCAATGGGGCTTATTAGTCACATCGATTCGCTCATGTACAAGACCATATGGTGGGCGATGGGTCACTCCTCGCAGCAGGTAAATGTATCGGCACATGTGGCAGTATGGTACGCGATCGCCGCCATTGTGCTCGGTGCGCGGACGCTCTCTGAAAAAGTGAGTCGCACCGCGTTTTTGCTATATATCTTGTTCCTGCAGCTCGCCTCGGCCCACCATCTCTTGGTCGAACCCGGGATCAGTTCCGAGTGGAAGATCTTTAATACCAGTTACGCCATGTACCTGGCCGTGCTCGGCAGCATGATCCATGGCATGACGGTACCGGGATCGATCGAGGCAGCGCAGCGCCACCGAGGGCTCAACCGCGGGTTGTTTGAATGGCTGCGCAAGGCACCGTGGGGCAATCCGGCCTTCTCAGGTATGTTCCTGTCGTTGATCATGTTCGGCTTTATTGGTGGTATTTCCGGGGTCGTCATGGGCACCGAGCAGCTCAACATCATCATGCACAATACGCTGTACACACCGGGGCATTTTCACGGGACCGTGGTCGCTGGCACCACCCTTGCCTTTATGGCAATCACCTACTTGATCATTCCACTGATCTTCCGTCGTGAGCTGGTGATGAAGAAGATCGCACAATGGCAACCCTATGTATTCAGTATTGGAGTGGCTGGCCTCTCCCTCTTCATGATGGGAGCCGGCACGCTGGGCGTCTCACGTCGCCATTGGGACATGACGTTCGCAGATGCGGCCCTCAAGTTCGACTACCCTGAGGCGGCCTTCTTGATGATGGGACTGAACGGACTAAGCGCTATATTGGCGGCGCTCGGCGGAATCATGTACATCGCCGTCGTCGTCGGTTCCGTGCTATTTGGCAAACGCACGACCGAGCAGTCACTACCAAAGCTGAACGTAATTGCCAGCTACGGTAGCGCCGATTCGGTCAAAGTCCCGGGAACAGTTGTGATGGTAGCGGTGTTCTTCACTGCGTTTGTGCTTTACTACTTCATCAACTGGAAGTACTTATCGGAAATCTGGCCGTTGAGCTAGCACACGAGCACGGGAGCAATGGTCGTGAGCGATACGATTAGGTTGCTGTACTCGGTCTTCAAGCTTCGCATCGGGTTTGCAATCATGCTGACGGCGCTGGCCGGCGTCGCGGTCACGCCCGGTCAGGGCCCTGGGGTATGGCAAATCGCGATACTTGCCCTGGCGGTGCTGGCGTCTTCCGCAAGTGCTGGTGCGTTTAACCATTACGCCGAACGCGATCTCGACCGGCGCATGAAACGTACTCGCAAGCGACCCTTTGTGACCGGTCGTTTTCACGCCAACCGCTACTGGCTCGCCGGTATCGCCTTATTGCTCCTGGTCGCCGTGACCACCACCGCACTCGCCGTCAATCCCGTGTCGGCGCTTTACGTATTTCTGGGCGCGTTCGTGTATGGCGTTGTCTACACCGTATGGTTGAAACGCCGAACCTGGCTCAACATCGTGCTCGGCGGCCTGGCTGGCAGTTTCGCTGTCCTTGCCGGGGCCGCCGCGGTCGATCCGGGCCTTGCGCCAACGCCAGTAATACTAGCGATAGTGCTGTTCCTGTGGACGCCACCTCACTTCTGGAGTCTCGCCTTTGTTTTTCAAAAAGACTATGCGGCCGCCGGGGTGCCGATGCTGCCGGTGGTGGTTGCGGATACGATCGCGGCACGTATTATTCTGGCTCACACCGTACTACTCGTGATGCTGTCGCTCCTACCCATCGCCTTCGGTCTCGGTTGGATCTACCTGATTGGCGCCGCCTCGGGCGGTGGTCTTTTTGTCTGCAAGAGCATTGCGTTGTTACGCCGTCCGGGTCCGACGACGGCGATGGCAAATTTTCATGCCTCTTTAATTCAGCTGAGTCTTTTGTTGTGTGCAGCGATGTTAGATGCGTTGGTGTTAGCACATTGACGAATTACTTAAACCTCACGAGGCCGGTTCTACTAGCGGTCGGGATCGCTGTCACGTCGACAGGTACCGTGTCAGCCCACGACAAGAAACATGAACCGGGCCCAAGTTCATCTTTCGATGAGGCCTCAGCGCTATCAGCGTGTCAAGCGGCTTTAGGGCGCCAGGTTGCTGACCAAAGATTCTTCGATCGCCGAGGACGGGCCGTAACATTGAGTGAGTTTTACGGGCGACCAATAGTCATCAGCCTTATTTATACGAGCTGCTACCATACCTGCCCAACTCTCACCAACCATCTCGCTCGGATCGCCAAGGTGGCGCGGGCCGCCGTTGGCGAAGATAGCTTTTCGGTGCTGACCATCGGCTTTGATACGTCGGCGGATACCCCGGCACGTATGCAAACCTTTGCCCGTGAGCGCGGCATCGACCATGCTCACTGGCGTTTTCTAACCGCAGATGCCACAACCATAGCAAGCCTGACGCGCGACCTTGGTTTTACGTTCTTTAGGTCGCCGAATGGTTTTGACCATATAGTGCAGACCACTGTGCTCGATGCCAAGGGAAATGCGTACAGGCAGATTTATGGTGAGGGATTCGATCCCCCAAACCTAGTCGAACCGCTTAAACAACTAGTCTTTGGTACCAAAGCGAACACAAGCACACTGTCGGGGTGGATCAACGGCGTGCGCTTGCTTTGTACAATCTATGACCCCAGTAGCGAGCGATATCGCTTCGATTACTCTCTGCTTGTTGCTATAGGCGTCGGCCTTATTAGCCTTGGCGCTGTCGGCGTTTTTATCGTGCGGGCTTGGCGACAAAGCAATTCCCCTACTACAGTGTAGCCCCAAAGACCCCACAGGTGCATACTCGGCTGACGAAGCGTGTATGTCACTGATCCATGTAGCGTGCGTAAGAAAACGAAATCAATGACAGCACTACGACGATTCGCGAGGGCCAACCTCGAACATATTGAGGGCGTATTTGACCGAGCATTCGGTCCGGCGTGGAACCCGCTTTACCAACTCGGCGCACTCGGATGGTTCTTTTATTGGGTTGTGGCGGTAAGTGGTATCTACCTCTTCATTTTCTTCGATACCGGAATTACCGACGCTTACGAATCAGTCGAATACATCACTAACGTGCAGTGGTATGCGGCCGGCGTGATGCGTAGTCTCCACCGATATGCATCCGATGCCATGGTGATCGTAATGATGGTTCACCTGATTCGGGAATTTGCCATGGGACGCTATCGCGGCCCGCGCTCGTTTGCCTGGATTACAGGCGTACCCATTCTGTGGTTCATATACGCATCTGGTATCACGGGTTACTGGCTAGTGTGGGACAAACTTGCGCAGTATGTCGCGATTGCCACCACCGAGTGGCTCGACACATTACCGATTTTTGGCGAAGCGATCGCGCGTAACTTTCTGCACGAAACAACGCTTAGCAGTCGTTTCTTTAGCTTGATGGTGTTCATTCACATTGCCGTACCATTGATACTGCTTTTTATCATGTGGATACACATTCAGCGGCACTCATCGCCCAAAGTAAACCCACCGCGCGGGTTAGCAGTGGGAACTTTGATTATGCTTATGGTGTTGTCGTTCGCCTATCCTGCTACTAGTCAGGGACCGGCGGATCTCAACGTGGTCGCCGCTGTCGTCGACCTGGATTGGTTTTACCTGCCTGCGTACCCATTCCTGGACATGATTCCGGGTATTACGCTCTGGGCCGTATTCGGTATCGGCACGGTCGTGCTGCTGCTGGTTCCATGGTTGCCACCGACACGCCGTCAGGCGGTTGCTACCGTAGATCTAGATAACTGCAATGGCTGTGGTCGTTGTGTCGATGATTGCCCGTTTAGTGCAGTCAGCATGCAGCCGCGCACTGATGACAAGCCTTTTGCGCAAGAAGCCGTAGTGGACGCAAATCTTTGCACAAGCTGTGGTATTTGCGCCGGGGCCTGCCCCACTGCGACGCCTTTTCGACGCGCCAGTGCGCTTACGCCTGGCATCGATCTTCCCAATTCTTCAATACGCGACCTCAGAGACAGAACGCTTAGCGCCGCCGACCAACTTTCGGGTGACGCTAGGGTAATCGTCTATGGCTGCCGGGCGGGCGTCAATCTGGACGCGCTACAAGGCCCAAGCATAGCAACACTTTGTGCACCATGTACTGCCACCGTACCCCCTTCTTTTCTTGACTTTGTCATTTCGCGTCATCACGTCGATGGCGTTTTTCTCACGGGTTGTCGCGAGGGTGATTGCTTCAACCGTCAGGGAATTAGGTGGGTACAACAACGCATCGCTGGCCAACGTGACCCTTATCTGCGCACGCGTGTCCCGCGTGAACGTATCGCTAAATTGTGGGCAGGGGTGGCCGGTCCCCAACAACTGGCCGATGAACTGGATGCATTCCGTAATCGACTGAGAGGGCTTGGGGCATTCAGAAAAGCAGCGCCCAAACAGAACGACCACCACGGCTAACAACGGGAAAGTGATGACAAAATCATGGCAAATCCTTCTCCAGTGTCTAGCCTATGTTGCTTTCGCGGTTGTTGTCGGTTACTTTTCGAGCGCCCCCGCCTATGTCCATCTTGATCCAAACAAAGCGCTCATAAAACTGAGCTTGAGCCACGCTGGTCAACTCAAAGGTGAATGCCGTCGACTGACGCAGGAGGAACTAGAAAAGCTGGCACCGAACATGCGTCGGCCGCTCGACTGTCCACGAGAGCGCTTACCGTTACTGGTGGAACTTATATTGGACGGGAATTTACTATACCGCGAACTGCTGCCGCCCACCGGCTTAGCGAGCGATGGCGCCTCGGTCGCCTACGCGCGCTTTGCGGTCGAACCGGGTTCGTACCAGTTGATCGCTCGGTTGCGCGATAGCAACCGTGAGCAAGGATTCGATTACGAACACGGGGCACATATCGAACTAAGGCCGCAGCAAAATTTTGTCGTCGACTTCCGGGCGGAACCAGAGGGATTTATATTCAAGTAGATTTTGTCGAGTAAGAACTGATGTCACTAATAGAGTGGAAAAAGGAATTTTTGATCGGCGTGCCCGATGTCGATCACGAACACAGAGAGTTGATCGAGTTGATCAACCGATTGCACGCGAGCCTGGATCGTGACGACCCCCCAATAACGGTCGAGGAATTTCTCGGTGATATCTATGCCCAAATCTCAGCCCACTTCGCGCTTGAAGAAAAAATCATGCGTCATCACAACTACGACGAGTACAAGGAACACAAGGCCGACCATGAGCGTCTACTCGATGACATTCGTGACATTATGGATGACTATCAGGACGATTCGCGGTTCGATAAGGAGCGTTTAGCTGAACGCCTGAAGTCGTGGTTCACACTACATTTCAAGACCAAGGATGCGCGATTGCACAAAAGCCTGCGGTAGAGCTTGGCCTTGCCAGCCGACGACAGACGTCGATTACCCCCCCCCTCGATCCACGCGCCTGATTGCAAGGAACCCTATCCTTGATGTAGATCAAGGCAAAGTGGGTAGGTCCATGTTTATGTTTAAAATAGGTTCTATGTTTGTGTTGTGTCTAAAATCGGTGAAAGCGCGTGAGGAAAAATCATGGATATACTCACCATTGTGGTTGTGATTGGTCTGCTCGCGACAGTGGGAGCTTTATTGGGCGGCATTGTTTCCATGGCTCGTGGCGGAGACTTTGATCAGGCCCATAGCCACCAATTCATGCTGGCGCGGGTAGGGCTACAAGCAATCACGCTACTTTGCCTACTGGTGGCACTTTTCATTCTCGTGTAAAGAAAGAACAGCCCAGTTCGAGGGGCCTTGCTCGGGCTTTGCCACATACGGTCGCCCGTGAAGAAGTCGATGTAGTGCATAAGTCGGGCGCTACTCCCAAGGCACTGTCCGATCGCCTCCCCATGATGGGGAGGGATCCAGCAACAGCAATAGCATAAAACCCACTCAGACAGACGCAGTCAGTAAAGATCAATGACGCCGTGCATACCGGTCCACTTGGCTGCGTGGACCCACTTCGATTTCTGTGACATTGCCTTTGATCTCGGCCACCAACCGACCCTGATCCATCACCTGCACTTTCCGGGTGAAAATCTTCTCGACGAATTCAGGCACTTCGATCTCATGTTTGATTTTATCGATGTTTCTCAGCACCAACCTGTAAGCTTTGCCAGTTTCGAAGATCAAGTAGTTTGGGCTGAAATACATCCTGCCGCCCTCTGTCCCCATTTCCATGGTAATCACTTCGGGGGCCACTCGACTCAGATCGCCCTTCCCGAACGCCACCGAACCAAGCATTGCTAATATCAAGGATACAACGACAATTAGGGATTTCATGACAACCTCCTTAGTAGGCAAGATTTGAACACCCTACCTACGGGCGTTTCTTACCCAAAGTCCACACAGAAAGCATTGACTTCAATCAACAAATAGCCTACGTATTGATACATGACAATTTTGTGCCGGCGCCCGTCAATTTTCTGCCGGCCGACTGCGTGACAGGCCTTTGAGGTAGCGCAACAGAATATCGGATATAAAGAACCGGATAGCGGGGTTGATCTGGACCGAGGAAAAAATACCTCGCGTCCGTCAGGTCTTTTTTTAAACGTCATACAAGGGGAACAAAATGAAAAGCGAGCTTCTGAAACGATCAGTGTTGTTTGTCTTGCCCTGCATTGCGGCAGCGCTTCCGTGGGTCCCTGGCAGCCTGCAAGCCCACGACGTTGAAGGCGTCGGTAAGCTCTCGTCGGCCGAGCACCTGGTCGCGATTACCCGTGGTGGCGTGCTGTACGACAAATGGTATGGCGCTCTCGGTAAGGAAGCGCCCAAGACAACGCATCCGGCCTACCCCAGCGCCGGCAAGCAAAAAGGCGCGTCGACTTGGCGCTGCAAGGAGTGTCATGGCTGGGATTACAAGGGTGCCAGGGGCGCCTACCACAAGGGCAGCCACTACAGCGGCATAGGGGGCATTCGCAACATGACCCATGCCCCGCTAGACACCATCGTCGCAACGCTTAAGGACAAGACCCACGGCCTTGGCGAGCTGATACCGAACAAAGAGCTGATGAACCTGGCCCATTTCATCGCCCACGGACAACTAGACATGGATGTATACATCGACCGCGCCAGCAAGAAGGCCAAGGGCGATGCGGCCAACGGCGAGCGAATCTTTCAGACGACCTGCGCCCGATGCCACGGCAGCGATGGTAAGCTGATTAACTTCAAGAGCCCGCCAAAAGTCGAGTATATCGGCACCGTCGCCACGAAGAATCCCTGGGAAACGCTGCACAAGTTACGCATGGGGCAGCCGGGTGTGCCGATGATGTCCATGCTCGCGTTTGACATCCAGGATCACGTAGACGTTCTGGCCTACACGCAGACGCTACCCGTCAAGTAGCGGCGCTGCCGACGCGCAGCTCAGGCCGTAACGATCGTGGTAAGCGCCGCGACAAAGCCCTCTTCGGAGGGCTTTTCGTTAGATGGGCGCCTGTAAGAAACACAAGACATCAAACAATAGACAAGGTGCGCGTTTGTAAGATCTCCGACCTGCTCAAACGGTTCCGGTCGCCTCTAAAGTTGCTAATGGCTAACGAGCGGCGACTGTGGTTGAGATCTGAAAGTACCATCGTTTTCTGAGTGCGCTGAACCAGCTCGCACTGGGCATTGAAAACGCTGCCGCCCGGCGACAAGGTTGTCATCACCTTGGAGCGCAACGGGGAAGAACGGACCTTTAGCGTGCAGGCGGTATCCAGGTAAAACGCCGTGGGATTCTAGAGTAGAGCTGGCTTAAAGCCGTTTGCTAAATGCTTGGTCCACCTCTTGACGGATCTGCAAGATCGGCAACTGCTTTTTGTTCAGCCGCCAGGCCATGATGGCCTGTTGCTGGCAGATGCCGCAATTGGCCCCATGCAGATCAACGAAACAACTCTTGAGGCTTTTATGGCCGATGGTGGGCTCGCATTCACAGTAACAATAGAGGTGGTCCAACACATCCGGTATCTCCGCCGCTACCTGGTAGGCGCGACCGGCCGGGCCCGCAAAATACTTGCCATCCAGGATGGGGCGCATCTCCCCGCCCCGCAGCACTTTCAGATCCGTCGTCGCGATCGGTCCCCTCGGCGTATGGCGCCGGGGGTAGCCGCCAGCCGCCTCGGCCAACTTGACCGTGACACCAGCGCTAGACAGCAGCCCTAGTGCCATCAGTTTGAACATACTGCGTCGGTTCATCGGTGCTCCTCAAATGCTGTTATGAATGATTAAATACTTACGCTATGACGTACCGGATAACATTGACGTAGATCAAGTTTCTTACCACCATTTGGGTCAAATTGACGCCTATCCTGCCCGGATCATCGGCAGGTTCTTGCGCTGGACGGAGGTCATGATTTTTGCTGTACTTTGGTACAGCCTGAGTAGGGGTGGGCACGGTCAGTGCAGATAAATATTTTCTTCTACTATGAGGCGCGGACGTATGGATAACACTCTTGTATAATTTAGAGAGGAGATAACTCTAATGCAGAAACGTAACATTGCCATTCTCTCAACCGCTCTTGCCGCTCTTTTCCTCATGTGGGTTTCAGCCGTCCACGCTGAACAAACTGTTCGACCTGGCGGAAAGAAGACAGCTCACTGCGAACATTGTCATGGTCCCGACGGATGTAAACCACTGAACGGCCTTATACCTAAGCTTTGCGGGCAAAACCAGGAGTATCTCGAGATGACGCTCATACAGTTTCGGGACGGTTCACGCGTTAGCCCGATCATGCAGCAGACGACAAAACTCCTGTCCGATAAAGTGATTAACCAGCTTGCCGCTTATTTTGCCGGCAAATCCGCCTCAGGCAAATAGTTAATCTTTTCGTTACTGCAAAGCGCGAGCCGATGTCACCTGCGGTTTTTTTGTTTACTAATCAGCTATTTTTGGCGCCTTGGTCTATCCAGGTCTTGATCGTCTCGACTTGTCGCTCGGGTAACGGGAACTTGCCATGCGGCATTCTGATGGAGCGATCGGTTTTACCAGCCACCAGTAGCGATAGATGCCTTCAGGAACCACCCAGCGTGTTCAGCCAATTACACTTATAAGAGTCTAGCGACTATTAACAGTCTAGCGACTATGTTCGGATTTGAAGCCAAATAAGCCCAAACAACAGTGATCACCCTTGATCGAGAGCAACCTGCTTCAAACTTGAAGCCGCTACGCATGCGCGACGGGCCCTATTCGTCCTGCCTGTCTTCCTCGAACGTATCGGTGTCGTGCTCTGCGATACCCACCGGTGCCGTCAGGCCATATTGACTCATGAGCCGTCTCAGTCTCGGGCGAGAAATGCCAAGGATCTCGCAGGCACGGCCGCGATGCCAGTGGGTGCCTGCAAGCACACGGGCAATGTGGGCCTGCTCCATGTCGCGCAGGCTGCGTTGGCTAAGCGGACGGTCATCATGGCCGGGCGCCCCGCGCTCTTGGCGCATCGTCTTGGGTATCAGATCCTGGGTGATGGTATCCCCGGGACACAGCGCCACCGCCTTTCTAAGCACATTCTCGAGCTCGCGGATGTTGCCCGGCCAATCATAGGCATGCAGTGCATCCATCACGTCCATAGCCACCCGATTCACTTTGGTCTGCATTTCCCGGTTGATACGCGCCAGCAAGGCCGGCACTAGGTCTTGCAGGTCTTCTCGACGTTCTCGCAAAGGCGGTGCGTGTACGGTCACCACCTGCAGTCGGTAGTAGAGGTCCTCGCGAATTTGCCGATTTGGCGACTAACGGCACCTGTAAAGGCGCCTTTTTCGTGGCCAAACAAATCGGACTCCAGCAGGGTTTCTACGAGCGCGGCGCAATTGACGGCGACAAACGGGCCAGACGGATTCACACCGGCGTGATGGATCGCGCGTGCAACAAGCTCCTTGCCAGTGCCGCTTTCTCCCGTGATCAGAACGGTCGCCGGTTTGGCTGCCACCAAACCGATCGTTTTGAATACCTCTTTCATAGCTCGACTACGGCCTACCATGATATTGCTTCCAGGTTTAGCAACCTCCTCGCGGCTCAGCGACATCTCGCTGCCCTCGGATTGTGCCCGCCTGACAGCCCTGGCGACCGCCGCATCGAGCTCGTTTATGTCGATCGGCTTATGAATGTAGTCGTCGGCACCGCCTTTCATAGCCTCAATCGTGCTGTCCATGTCATGAAAGGCAGTGATCATGATCACATTGGTGCCGGGGAATAGCTTCTTGAATTCCGGCAAGCCTTCGAGACCGTCTCTGCCAGGCATGCGTATGTCCAGAATGATGAGCTCAGGCGTCGTCGCGCGTGCGGTCGCTAGGCCCTCATCGACGCTGTGAGCCACACGCACCTTATGACCCAGGCTGCGAAAGTGCAGTTCCAGCGTTCGGCAACTGGCAGCATCGTCATCGATGATGAGTAAACGTGTCATACGGCGTGCTCAGTTCTCGATGGATGACAACACTTTCTGGCGGGGTGCTCGTCTCTCTTTGACCTTTTTAAGCTCATTGGTGGAGGCTGGTTCTAGCGAGCTGTCAACAGGTCCCGTGGGCAGGACGACAACGACACAGGTGCCCGTCCTACCTCCCGGTCGCAACTGCACAGAACCCCTGTGCTGATCAACTATGCGCTTAACGATCGCCAACCCCAAGCCAGTGCCTTTGGCTCGGGTTGTAAAGAATGGCTCGAAAAGATTGTCTTCCTGACCAGGTTCTATGCCGCACCCGTTATCGTATATTTCTACGCGAATCCCGGGTCCGTGATCACCGAGTTCAAGACGCGTGGAAATATTGACCTGCGGTCTGCACTCCTCGAGATTTTCGGTTGCCTGTACGGCATTAACGATAATATTGGAAAATGCGCGTCGCAGCTTATCGGCGTCTCCATGCAGCGTTGGTAATCCCGCTTGATACGAGGTCTTCACTTGAACCTTGTGTTCATCGATGGACTTCTGCGCAAGAATCACCGCGGTGTCCAATAGCTTATCTAAGTTCAGCCATTCTGGCTTGAGGGCATCGGGACGAGAATAACTCAACAAGTCCGTCATCAATTCTTCCATGTAACGCACCTGTTCAAGTGCAATCTGCTTAAGTTCCTGCTCTGCTTCTGCCGCCCATTCGTCCCTGTTCTGAGCGGCAAGCATTTGCAAGCTCATCTTGATCGATGACAGCGGATTGCGCAGGTCATGCGCCACCATACCTGCCATGCGGCCCATTGCCGTTAGTGCCTGGGTTCTTGCGATCTCGCGATTTCTCTCCTCGAGCTCCCTTTCGAGCGCTTTGCGCTCCGTAACATCCACGATCGCACCTAATATCAGTTTGCCCTCATCCGTCTCGAAGGGACTCAGACCTATCTCCACCGAAAACTCACTGCCGTCCTTCCGCAGACCAAATAAGTCTCGCCCGATTCCCATGGTCCTTGCACGACCGTTGGTAAAGAAATGCCTACGGTATCGTGGATGCTTGTCGCGAAAGCGTTCGGGTACGAGCATCTCCACCGGTCGTCCGACTAGCTCTTCGCGCTCGTACCCAAAAAGTCTTTCCGTCTGAACATTCACCAAGACAATCTTTCCCTTCTGGTTCACCATCACGATACCGTTGGGGGTAGACTCGACAACACGGCGAAACCTCTCCTCCAGGTGCTTGTGTTTGGTGATATCCTCCTTGACCGCGAGAAAGTGGGTAATTGCGCCGTCTATGTTCCGAATCGGCGAGATGCAAGTTGCTTCCCAATAAAGCTCACCGTTCTTTTTTTTGTTATGAAATACGCCTCGCCACTCCCCACCGGCCGTTATCGCCTCCCACAATCGCTGATACTCTGCAGGACTTGTTTCGCCGGACTTCAAGAGTCGAGGATTCTTTCCGCGTACTTCATCAAGGGTATAACCCGTTAATTGCGTAAACCGCGGATTGGCATATTCAATGTTTCCCCTAGCATCGGTAATGATCACCGTACTCGGGCTTTGTTCGACAGCGCGCGATAGTTTCCGTAGCTGTTCTTCGCTCTGCCGCGACTCTGTGACATCCTCGCCGATACGAGTCAACCCGATGACTCGTTCTTGGGGGTCAAACAGAAGGGTATCGTTCCATGACACACGAGACGTTGTTTGCCATCGCGCGTCTCTATCGCGCTCTCGTTTGCCGTCGGAGCCGTCTCCTGCGAGATGAGCCTGTTAAATCCTTGCTTGCCTCGCTCGCGCGCCGCGGCGGGAACAAAGGTATTGAACCAGTTTTCCCCGATAACATCTTCGCTTTTCCTACCCACCAGTGTGAGCAGGGACTCGTTGCAAAAACCAATCTTGCCCCGTACGTCGAGGCCAACGGCCAGAAGATCGACGCCCTCTAGTAAGATTCTTGACGTCATAATCGCGGTGCAGCCAACCGATGAACATCTCGTTATGCTCGCCCTGAATCGGTGTCGAAATACGAAACAGGTAACGCTGTGTTCCCCCACTAAGACGAAGGCCAGAAACGTTGACGGTCGGTTTTTCAGGGGAACCAACCGTGCCTCCCGTTGACCCGGTTACCCAGGATGACCGAAGTGCCCATTTGCCCTGCTCTGCTTTCCGGACAGCCGGCCAGTCGATCCGAACCGCGTCGGGCGCGCTGCTCGACAATGCGTTTCGCACCGCGGGATCGGTCGCAGCCCGTTTGGCCAGCAGGCGATCGGCCGCTACTACCCGTTGGATTTCAGCGTCGACCTTGGAGGCACTTTCCTCCGCCAACACCTGGAAACTCCCGCCAATAACCTGCTGAAGCTCGCTGTTTCCCTTGATGTACGCCACCGCCAGACCCACCACAATCGGAATCGTGCCGGCGGCCACAATGGCCAGGACCAATTTTCCCCATAGACCGAAGCGACGACTATTCGACTGCATCACATTTAACCCTATCGTAAGAAGTTCAGCGCCTGCAATTAAACCCTGAGCAGTCTACCGTTGGTTTCGCTCACCATCTCTTCTTTCTCGAACAATGTCACTAGAAAAAACGCAACAAAACCAGCGCACTCGGCATCGGACAATGGAACAAATCATGCCATCGCCGTGCTCGCCTCTGTCCGCAATACACCAGACATTTTCTCAAGTATCTGTTTTATTTAACTTTGTGCGCTTGGCGGGTGTGGCTCGCAATGGGCAAATCCTGGCGTTGGCGAGGCAGGGCTTGGCTATACTGGATGCTCGTTTTCCTGCCTCAGCCGTCGTCGCAGGGGGGCGAAGATTGTCGTGAAGCCCCCAAACCGAAGTCCGTTACGTAACCTTTATGCGTCGCCACGCATCACACCCCAACGAGCCTCCCATGTGTTGACGTTGAATCGGCAAGTTGTTGCTGCGTGGCATTACCCGACCATCTCCGGTGCCGGCATCTGGTCCAGACACCGACTTCGATTCGGTGCGTTGTGCTCTGGTGCAGAACCGTTACCAATCGGTAACTGATCGCAGAACATCGAGCCCCAGCGTTACTGGCCGGTAACACAAAGCTTTGTTTAGTCGGGCGGTACATCTTTATATCTTTGATTTGTAATAGCAAAACAAACTGGTTCAGATATTGCAGTGGTCTGATGCCAACGTCCCTGTTGGCCGGTTGGCGCCGGTTGAGAGGGGACAGATCTCACGCAACGGTCGACCAGATTTCAATAAAAGAGGAGGACTAGCTATGACGACAGACTCTGCACCGACGATGACGCGTCGGCAGATGTTAAAGCGCGTCGGGGCGACGACGGCCGGCGTCACGGTGGTTGCGGCGGCGCCGATGGCCGCGCGTGCCGCCACGCAGGAAGTACGCTATGCCATGGTCATCGATACGCGGCGCTGTTCTGGATGTCAGGCGTGTAGCATCGCCTGTAAGACGGAGTTCGAAGTTCCGCTGGGAGGAGTGCGCTCTTGGGTCGAGCACATCGAAGTGGGTAAGTACCCCAACGTCGAGCGCCGCATGCTGCCGCGCCTGTGCAACCAGTGTTCTGAGCCGCCATGCGTCGATGTATGCCCCACCGAACCCCGGAAGGCCACCTACAAGCGCGAAAAAGACGGGATCGTCGTCGTCGACGAGAGCCTGTGTATCGGTTGCGCCAAATGCGTGGAGGCCTGTCCCTATGACGCGCGCTTCATGAACCCGTTCAAGGGCGATCCGGTCAAGACCAAGGGCAACGGTGTCGCGGACAAGTGCGATTTCTGCCTGCACCGTATCTCCCAGGGGGTGCAACCGTCATGCGTCAACACCTGTCAAGGCAAGGCGCGTATCTTCGGTGATCTCAACGACCCAACCAGCGAAGTCGCCAAGCTTGTCGACGAGTTCGAGACGACAGTGCTGCTCCGCGAGAAGAAGACCAAACCAAGCGTCTTCTACATCGGTGCCGAGTATCTGGAGGCGAAGAAAGATCCGAAGGCCGATCAGTACTTCCGACTGGACACGCATCGCAACGAGCGGTCCAGCAAACGTTGGGCTTAAGGGAGGTGAAGCCATGTTAAATCGTCGTAATTTTCTGAAGATCGGCGCTGCTGCCGCAACCACCACGGTTGCTGCCGGGGCCTCCCTGAACGTTCACGCAGTGAAGGATTTGCCGCACTGGGGGAACAAGGATTTCTCGCCGGGCACGGGTAAGCGGCGTCAGGCCATTCCGAGTGCGTGTTGGCAGTGTGTCACGCGTTGCGCCAACATAGGCTACGTCGAGGACGGCCGGCTGGTGAAGATCGAATCCAACGTGAACTCGATTCGCACCGAAGGTGTGATGTGCGCCAAGGGACAGGGCGCGGTCAACCACACCTACGACCCGGATCGCATCCTGTATCCGATGCAGCGTGTCGGTGAGCGTGGTTCCGGTCAGTGGAAGCGCATCTCGTGGGACGAGGCGCTCGACATGGTCGCGGCGCGGATGAAGAAGAACCGCGACGCCGGCACCCCGGAGAAGGTCGCGTTCCACTACGGCCGCATGAAGGCGAGCCACTCGAAGACCATCGGCGGCTTCTTCAAGGCCTACGGCACCGGCAGCATCGGCAATCACACGGCGCTCTGCGAGGGCGGTAAGTGGACCGCGCAGGAGCTGACTTGGGGCGGTCACTACGACAACTGGGACTTCGACAACACCAAGTTCGTGCTGAACTTCGGCAGCAATGTCCTGGAGACCCACACCAATCACATCCCGACGGCGCACCGCCTGCTGTGGGCGATGGCCGAAAAGGGTGTGGAAATGGTCACCTTCGACGTGCGGCTCTCGAACACCGCGGCGAAGTCGAAGGAGTGGGTGCCGATCAAGGTCGGTACCGACGGTGCCGTCCTCGCCGCGATGATCAACGTCGTCATGAAGGAGGGGCTGTACAAGGGTGACGGCGAGGAGTTCCTCAAGTACACCCGCGTCACCGAGGACGTCAACGCGTCCGTGGCGGACAAGGTCAAGGCGATCAAGGCACATGTGAAGGGCTACACGCCTAAGTGGGCCGAGAAGATCAGCGGCGTACCGGCGAAAAAGATCACTGCGCTGGCCCGCCAGTTCGCGACCACCAAGCCGGCCGTGCTGGTCAGCTACCGCGGACTCGTCGCCCACTACAACGGCAACGAGGGTGAGCGCCTGGCGCAGCTGCTGTGCGCGGTCACCGGCCAGATGGACAAGCCGGGCACCCGCATGAAGGCGGTCGGCGCCGGCTGGAAGTTCCCCAAGATCCCGTCAGCGAAGAACGTCAAAAAGCTGCACATCTTCGACGGCTTCCCGGGGCAGGTCGCCTACCCGACGCACCACGTCTGCGAGATGGTCTTTCCGATGATCAAGGACGGCAAGCACGGCCGGCCCGACATGTACATCATGTACTGCTACACGCCGGCCTACGCCAACGGCAATAGCGGCGAGGGCATCGAGGTGCTCAAGGACGAAAAGCTGCTGCCGTTCCTCGTCGCGATCGACCCGTTCTACGGCGACTCGACGATGTACGCTGACCTGATCCTGCCCGACACGCCGTTCACCGAGCGTTGGACGGCAGAGGATATGGTCGACCCGGCGCAGATCGGCGAATTCTACATCCGACAACCGTTCACCAAGCCGCTAGGCGAGGCGCGCGACTTCTCGGACGTGGTGTTCGACCTGGCCAAGCGGCTCGGGCTCGACATGGGCAAGGCGAAGTCGCACGAGGACTATGTGCGCTTGGCGTGCGAGAACACCCCCGGGGTCAAGGAGGCCGGCGGCTTCGCATACATGAAGAAGCACGGTGTCTGGCACGACAAGAACGCCAAGCCGCAGCAGCAGGTCTACAACCGTCCGGTGCCGGAGTCGAAATACAAGGCCAAGGGCGTGGTGCTCGACAAGGCCTCCGGTGTCTACTGGAAGCCTGCCAGCGCGGCGGACGCGAAGAAGGGCTACGTGGCGACCAAGGGGGCGTACAAGAAGTATGTGGCGCAGAACATGCCGCATGGCGTCTTCTCCGGCTTCGCCCCGGACAAGGTCAACAAGTCGGGCTACCTGGAGCTCTGGTCGCCGCTGCTGAAGGCGAAGGGCTTCAACCCGATGCCGACCTGGATTGCGATCCCTGAGCACCAGAAGATGGGCCGAGACGACTTGATCCTGACCACCTACAAACACGCGACGCAAACGCATTCGCGGACCATGAACTGCAAGTATCTGGCGGAGGTCTTTCACAGCAATCCCGCGTGGATTAACCCAAAAACCGCCAAGGCCCGCGGTATTTATGACGGTGATCGGATCAAGGTCACGTCGGATGTCGGCTCGATGGTCACCAAGGCGCGGGTGACCGAGGCGATCATCCCGGGCATCGTCGCGGTGTCGCACCACTGTGGTCACTGGGCGTACGGCCGTTATGCCTCGGGCAAGCGAGCGCCGGCCACCGACGAGGAACGCGGTGATCGCGACTTCAAGTTGAAGTGGTGGACCGACAACGGGGTCCACCCCAACTGGGTGATCCCCAACTCGCCGGATCCGATCAACGGCCAGCAACGCTGGATGGATACGGTTGTGAGGGTAACCCGGGTATAATCGCCGTTCATGAACGGCTCGGGTGGTAGCCCTCATCTCCACCCGGAAGATTTGGCCAGGACAGCCATGGCGGTGAGTCACCTCCATGGCTTCCTGGCTACTGTTTTCCGGCAAGAGGTCTCGGCGGAATTTCTCAGGCAACTCAGATCGGATGAGATGCGCGCGACCCTGGAGGCAGGGGACGCCGATTTGGGTGAGCGCGTGTTTGATGGGCCGGAGAACGAGGTGTTGGAAGAACTGGCAGTGGAGTACGCGGCACTGTTCTTGGGCCCGGGTGGCCACATATCACCGCACGAGTCGATCTACGCAGAAGCCGGGACCGGCAGTCTGTGGGGCAAGGAAACAGTCGCCGTCAAGCGTTACGTCGAGGGGCTGGGGTTCCAGTACGACAAACAGTACGCGGGTATACCCGATCATATCAGTGTTGAACTCGAGCTGATGAGTGAACTGGCAAGACGCGAGAGTGTGGCGTGGGAGAATGGCGACAAGGATCAGGCAGCCAATTGCCTGGAGTACCAGCAGGAGTTTGTGCGCGACCATCTGTCCACCTGGGTTTACACGTTCTGCGACAAGGTCGTAACGACAACGCAACTGCCCTTTTATCGAGAGACGGCCCGCCTGCTGGCCGATTTTCTTGGCGGTGAGGAAGAGGAAATCGATCGCCGTCTGGCCGCTGCCAAGGCCTAAGTTTGCCACCTTTACCTGTAGAATAATTTCCTCTTAGTCGCCGCGAACGTGCACATGTTTGATGTTAGGGTGTTCTTGGACATTGGGCGAATTCTAGGGCTTGTGACCGCCCTGGTATACGTTCAGCCTGCCTTAGCGTGCGGCTGGTGGGGCGATGGCGAGAGCGACGACCTGTTGCGGGCCTTGACCGTTCGTGCCGATGGGACTATCGCTCGTGAAGAAGACTCCGACCGGGAACCGCCGGAGGCGATGATTCGTATCGGTGATCGATTCCGGACCGGTAGCGGCGGGCTGCGTGACCTGCCCATGGCAGTATATTGGTATCGGGCAGCGGCGCAGCGAAGTTTTGCCCCCGGACAGTACAATCTGGCCATGATGTATGAGCAGGGTCTGGGTGTAGCCCAGAATTACGACCAGGCGGCCCAATGGTACCGTCGGGCCGCCGAGCAGGGCGACGTGCACGCACAGCACCATCTGGGGGAACTCTACCAGCAAGGTCGCGGGGTGCCGTTAGACGCCGTCAAAGCGGCCTACTGGTTTCTTCGAGCCGCCGAGCAGGGACACTCGGACGTCTTTGCCACCGTTGCCGGATTGTACTGGGAGGGCAATGGTGTCCCGCGTGATGAATTACTGGCTCGGGTGTGGTGGCGGCTGGCCGCCGACCATGGTGACGCATCGGTACTTGGCGATATGCGGGCGGCGGGCACCCGGCTCGGGCCTGAAGCCGTGGCCAGGGTCCAGGAACTGGTGGACGAGTGGAAAAGAAGATGGCATTAGTCCCGGTGTGGGCCGAGCAGTTGGGACCGCCTTAAACCTGGTCTCTGTGTGAGTGGGATGATGCCCAAAGTAGCAATCGCTAGTAGTGGTGGCAGACATTAGCGCAACCGATCTCTCTAAGGGGATCGAGTGCCATCCTGTTTCCAAGGAGCGCTGGCAGGACCTCGAACAACTCCTCGGTGACCGCGGTGGTTGGCAGGGTTGCTGGTGCATGCGTTGGCGCCTACCGCGGGGCCGGTTTGTGAGTCAGCAGGGCGCACCAAATCGACGTGCGCTGCGCCGGGAAATCGGAGCCGGGCGCTATACCGGCGTCGTGGCCTACCGGGATGGCGAACCGGTGGCCTGGTGTTCGGTGGGTCCGCGCGAGAGCTATCCGGTTCTGGAAACCAGCGATCTGCTTGCGCGAGTCGATGATCGCGCCGTGTGGTCAATCACCTGTGTATATGTCGCCAAGCGGGCCAGACGCCAGGGTATTACCGTACCGCTGATCCAGGGCGCAGTGGCCTTTGCGGCGCAGAACCATGCTGAGGTCGTTGAGGCCTATCCGGTTATTCCACTGTCACCAAGAACGCCCGTGGTCGCGGCCATGACCGGGATCTACTCGGCCTTTCAGAAAGCGGGGTTCAGCGAAGTTTTGCGGCGGGTGGACATTCGCCCGATCATGCGTTACGAGATCACACCAGAAGAGTGATAGTTGGCCATTGAATCACTGCTACTCGTTCGTTAGTTCTGGGAACGCGCACGCGCATCTGTTAGCGCGTCTCGGAATCACCCTCAGGGACTGCCCATCCTGATTACGCGTCGCCCACCGCTCAACCCCGCCTCTGGTCCGGAACAATGTGATCACGAAACAGTAATACCTTGTGGCGATATTCGCCTGGCATATGGCTGGCGACAGCGCCAATGACGAGGGCGGCGATGAGCAATGAGACGCGTGCCTCCCAGAAGATGGGTACGAGCGCCATCAAGACAAGTTTCACCAACACTGCGAGTCCTCTCACCTCGAACAGAACGCCTAAGCTGGCGTGAAGGTCCGTGGCCAGCAAAAGAAGCCCGGATAACACCGTCCCCAGTAACCACGGCTCCAGGGCGGCGCTGGGCTGCCCGAAGATATACCCAGCAAGCAGCGTTCCCGCGGTAAAAATGTGCACGGTACGCAGCGCCGTGCGCGCCCCGCGGCGGCAGGAAAAGTCCCGCGGTACGGTTGGAAACAGGGCAGACACTATCTTTTTTGTCCGCGCTGGCGAGGCGTTGGAGTTATTCACGTTATGACGGCCTGGGCAGTCATGAACATCTTCACCCCTGCGATCACCAGCACAACACCGAGCAGCTTACGCAAGTTGGCGGGCGCTACGCGTCGGGTCGCGAGCTCGGAACCAATAACGCCCCCCACAAGTGCCGCCACCACTAGCGCCGGCAATCCGGTCGGCCAGCCTGTAGCCACGGTCATGTAGCCGAGCAGGCCAGCGATCGAGTTCGCAAGGATAAACGCCGCCGCGATGGCGGCATTGGTCCGCATGTTGGTCCAGCACAGAAACAGAAGTAGCGGGCTCAAGAAAATGCCGCCGCCGACCCCGGTCAGCCCGGCAAGGAAACCGATAGCGGCGCCGACCGGTAAGGCGATCCAGAGCGTCGGTGTGGCCGTCGCAGGCCTGTCTCCAGAGTCAATGAGGAGGCGAGCCGCGGCGACCAGTAGCACCGCGCCGACGACATATTTATAGGTAGGCTCATCGATGACGTAGGCACCGCCCAGATAGGCCATGGGCACCGAGGTTAGAGCGAGTGGGACAAACAGTCGCACGTTGAAATGTCCGGCTCGATACAGCCTGGCAAATACGAGGCTCGCGACAAAGATGTTCATCACCAGGGCGGCAGCCTTCATGTCCTGTGCCGACAAGCCAAACAGCGCCATCATTGCGATATAACCCGAAGCCCCACCGTGACCAACAGACGAGTAGAGGACAGCCGCCACAACGATGGCGCCGAGTAACCACATGAACGGGTCTGTTAACGCGAATCCCATCTCTAAATCTTCTAACCCCCGGTCATAGACATGAACCGCACGAGCTGTCTGGGCCGTCCACGAAATTCATGGCGCGCCGGCTTGTGGGCAATCGCCGCGACGATGGCTTCTTTCAACCCCGCATCGCTGACACCCTGCCTCAGCAGCGGACGCAGTTCATACCGATGATCCTGACCCAAGCACAGGTACAACGTACCGTCCACCGCAAGCCGCACCCGATTGCAGGTCTCACAGAAGTGTTGCGAGATAGGGGTAATCAAGCCGATGTGTAAATTCGTACCGCCGACCTGGTAATAACGCGCGGGCCCACCGCCAGGCATCGCGCTGGGAACAAGGTCGAACTTACGGGCGAGCTTCTCCTTTATGATCTGCAGATCTAGGTAGTGCTGGCTAGCGTGGCCACCAGTACTACCCATGGGCATGATCTCAATCAGCCGCAAAACAAAACCATGCACCAGACAAAACTCCACCATATCCTCGAACTCGTCATCATTGACATTTCTTAGAGCGACCATGTTTATCTTTATCGGACGAAACCCCGCATGCTTGGCCGCCATAAGCCCCGCGAGTACGGGCTCTAAACGACCGCCAGTAATGCGCTCAAACCGTTCCGGCTGAAGAGAGTCAAGGCTAACATTGAGGCGAGCGATGCCTGCCTGCCGCAGTGCCGTTGTGTGACTAGCCAACAAAGTAGCATTGGTGCTGAGCGACAGATCTTCGATTCCGCGAAGCGCTGACAGGCGCTTCGCAAGCAACGGCAGATCCTTGCGAATCAAGGGTTCGCCGCCAGTGATGCGTATCCTGCTTACGCCAAGCTCGCCAAAGGCACGAACGATGCGTTCGATCTCGTCAAAGGTGAGTCGCTGTTCTTTATGCTCGAAATCCTTGAAACCTTTCGGGAGACAATAAAAGCAACGCAGATTACATTTGTCTGTGACCGACAGACGGACGTACTCGATTCGTCTGCCGAAAGAATCTATCAAGGCTGGTCTCATTTTCTTGGTCTCGCTTGCCCTTTCTTCAGATTCCATTATGCAACCACCAAAGTCGGCACTGCTTGCTGTGATCTTTTTCATGACGCCCCCTCGACCGCTAGCGCGCCGCCCTGTCTGCCCTCCCAGAACTTGCAAAATATATAACCCGCCTGGTCAAGCGAATGATCAAGATCAGTAATGCTCGCCGGGAATGCCACCACCTGCCCTGGTGGGCCAACAGCGGAAAAGGCCTTACGGTTTCGACCTCTGAGCGCTGATACCAGCGCGTTGTCCTCTGAGGTGAGCCAACCCCGCGTTGGCGGGTCCGTCGTTAATCTTGACAGCTAGGTCGATCTGCCGCACCGACCGTTGCATGGCAATCAGTCTCTCGATCAGCCCAAGATTCTCACGATAGGCCCGGGCGACCCGTTCCACGCCCTCCAAGGCGTCCCGATGCTTACGGAAAAGAAGCGTTTTTGGGTCGATGAGGTCCGGCTGGCTGAGTTGGCCCGCGATGAGTGAATCCACTGCCAATAGGTTCTCCAGGGCTTCAGTGTGATAACTCTCGTGACCTCGCAGCGCATAGTTCTTGAAGTTATGAATGGCCTTGCCGTAACCGAGCTGAAACTCG